>JALFIK010000203.1 GCA_022776205.1 Eubacterium sp. | reverse complement strand
CTCCTTCATCAGCTCCCATCCCTCATCTGCCCGAAGCTCTTCCACCGGTTTCCTTCTGGTATTTTGCGGGGCTCCCGTGTAAATCATAAATGTATTTGCCCCATAGGACAGTGCCTCTTTCACGGAACCAGAAAACATTTCCTTTCCACTCATTCCCACATGACATCCCAGTTTTATCATCTCTGCCCACTCCTGTCACTCATTTTGGCTTTTTCTCTTATTAGATTTAGTATAACAAAACATTCCTTTTTTTACAAGCCGTGCAGAAAGTATCCCTGAAGAAATCCTTCCCTATCGAAAAAGATGCCGTACCGGAAATCCGATACGGCATCTTTTATAAATCTGTAATCACGATATACTAAATTATTTAGCCCATCCGTAAGAACATTTAACAGCTTTCTTCCAGCCTGCCAGAAGTTCCTGACGTTTTTCATCTTCCATCTGAGGCTCAAATACTTTATCAATTGCCCAGTTAGCGATAACGTCTTCTTTGCTGTTCCAATATCCAACTGCAAGACCTGCAAGATAAGCAGCACCCATAGCTGTTGTCTCAACACACTGTGGACGATGTACAGGAGCATCAATGATATCAGCCTGGAACTGCATTAAGAAGTCATTCTTACAAGCTCCACCGTCAACCTTCAGAGCGCCAAGTTTAACGCCTGCGTCAGCCTGCATAGCTTCCAGAATATCATATGTCTGGTATGCAAGAGATTCAACAGTAGCACGGATGATGTGAGCCTTGTTACATCCACGGGTAAGACCTACGATACATCCACGAGCATACTGATCCCAGTGAGGAGCTCCAAGTCCTGTAAATGCAGGAACTACATAACATCCGTTTGTATCCGGTACTTTATTACAGAAGAACTCGGAATCCGGAGCTGCATCTACAAGTTTTACTTCGTCACGCAGCCACTGGATAGCAGCACCTGCTACGAATACAGAACCTTCCAGAGCGTAGTTAACTTCTCCATCAAGTCCCCAAGCGATTGTGGTAACAAGACCATTCTCGGATAATTTCATTTCTTTACCGATGTTCATTAACATGAATGTACCGGTACCATATGTATTCTTTGCTTCACCTGCATTGAAGCATGTCTGTCCGAATAATGCTGCCTGCTGGTCACCAGCTGCTCCGGCAATCGGGATTCTTCCCTGGAAGAGACTCTCTTCTGTCATACCATAAATTTCACTTGATGGCTTAGGAGTCGGAAGCATGCATTTCGGAATATTTAATTCTGCTAAGATTTCATCATCCCACTGAAGAGTGTTGATGTTGAATAACATTGTTCTTGCTGCGTTGGAGTAATCTGTTACATGAATCTTTCCACCGGACAGATTGTAGATTAACCAGGAATCAACTGTACCAAATAATAACTCTCCGTTCTCAGCTCTCTCTCTTACTCCAGGAACGTTCTCAAGGATCCAGCGAAGTTTTGTTCCGGAGAAGTATGCATCGATAACCAGACCAGTTTTTTCTCTGATCTTGTCAACTAAACCTTTTTCTTTTAAGGAATCGCAATATTCTGATGTACGACGGCACTGCCATACGATTGCATGGTATACAGGCATTCCTGTCTTCTTGTCCCATACAATAGTTGTCTCACGCTGATTTGTAATACCGATACCAGCGATATCAGATGCGGCAACCCCAAGTTTTTCCATAGCCTGACGTGCAACAGATAACTGTGTATGCCAGATTTCTTTTGCATCATGCTCTACCCAGCCTGGCTTTGGATAATACTGTGTAAATTCTTCCTGCGCTACGCTGCAAATTTCACCTTTTTCATTAAATAAGATACAACGGTTACTTGTTGTTCCAGCGTCTAACGCCATCATGTACTTAGCCATAAGTAAAACCTCCTTAAAATAAATCCTTCGAAATGGTCAAGCCCAATACATCCTGACCTGTGTTTATATATTATCATAGATTTCATGCTCTGTGTTTAGACAATTCACGATTTTTGTATATATCCATCGTCTTTTTGCATGATATTTTTCGAAATTATATCCATTTTTTCGAGCATATTAAATAATGTTTATGATGATAAGTCGATTTTTATTGACTAATTATTCAAACAGTGAACTATCTTTCTTTACATATTTTATACATTTTCTGCAAATTCTTTCTGGCGAAGTCTTTCATACATAAGAACCGTTGCCGCGGCGGCCGCATTCAGTGACTCCACCCTCCCTTTCATCGGAATTTTAATCCGGCAGTCAGCTAAGGAACTGATCTCCTCCGTCAGACCGTTACCTTCATTCCCGATGAGAAAAGCCGTTCCTTTTGTATAATCATACTGATAAAATGTCTTTCCTGAAAGATGCCCTGCGTACACACAGATTCCCGCCTGCTGCATCTTTCGCACTATCCCGGATAAATCCCGGCAAATAAAAAAAGGAACCCGGAATACCGCTCCCATGGTAGAGCGAATCACCTTCGGATTATAAGGATCGACCGTTTCTCTGTTCATAATGATTCCTGTCACACCAGCAGCCTCCGCCGTTCTCATAATCGTACCAAGATTTCCCGGATCCTGAAGATTTTCCAGAAGAAAAAAGCACGGTTTTTCTTCTTTTTTCAAAAGATCGTCCAAAGAAGGTTCCGCGCGTTTCACCACAGCAAGGACTCCCTGCGGAGTTTTTGTATCCGAAAGATGGCGGCAAACATTTTCACTGATTACCTCGTACTTCATTCCTCTTAATTTCTCTTGATATTTTCCGGCAAAGTCCTCCGTCATATAGCATTCCAGCAGACGTTCCTCCGGAATTTCAAAAAACATCCGGGGGCCTTCCACAAGGAAACAGTCCTTCTCCTTCCGTGCCCGGGCACTTTTTTTCAGATTCAGGATATTTTTTACTCTCTGATTTGCGATACTCGAAATCATGAAATCTCCCTTCTTATTTATGATAAATTTTCTGCACCAGCCAGAACAGGTCAGATACAATCTCATCCACCGGCTGTCTGAAATCACTCTCGATCCATTCAAGAATATACTGAGTCATGCCGATGGTAAGAAAATGTGCGGCAAATTTTTCTCTGCCTTCTCCGGAAACAGACGAAGATATGTCAGGAAAACGATCCAGGGAAATACTTCTTTCAATCAGGGGATACATTGCCCTTTTAAAATAGAAAATCTCCGCGTTTGTCATAATATTTTTCATCACCTGACGATTCTCCTTTATCCAGCCAAGCAAACAGGTCATGGTTTTTCTCCAGGTCACTTCTTCATAGATCTTTTTTTCACAAACAAGCTCATATTCAAATGATCTGGCCATCAAATCATAAATATTGTCAAAGTGATAATAAAATGTCTGACGGTTTACCCCGCACTGTCCGGTGAGTTTCTGTATGGTAATTTTGGAAAAAGGACATTTCCTCAGCAGTTTCATAAACGTAATGCACAGCATTGTCTCTGTTTTCTGTTTCATATTTTTGCTTCCTTCAATCCCCTTTTAATGTGATCTTTAATTTCGCTGTGGATCCGACCGTCATCCTGTCTAAATCTTTCACATGAATCGCTACTTCATGCTCTCCTGCGGAGAGTCCTGTTATATCGATCCACGGAGCAAATTTCTTCACATCCGTCGTTTCCACCAGAGAAGACGGGCCATCGACAGTGATAAAGTATTCATTCTTTTTATCAAAGTCGACCGTATAATTATTCTCATTTCCCCTGATCTGTATATCTTTTTTGGAAAAGTTCAGTTTGTGGGAAGTAATCTTTTCAATCGTCGCCTTCACTTTAATATCATGGATATCATCATTGGCAAGAATTACATTATCCGGAAGGACCGCCTGGGTCATATCAAAATCTTTTTCATAATTATCCGTAAGTCCTTCAAGGGAAATATTATTAAGAGTAATGGAATCAAGATTCCCGAGCACATCATCCGGTGCAGCAACCGTAATCTGCTTCGGCTCATAATCAAAAGATGTGAGATGATAATCCTTCCCCGGCTTTCCTGTATAGTCCAGACGGATATCCACCGTCTTCGTTTTCCATAATTCCACATATATTCCAATGGACGATGTATCAAATTCAATCTGATTACTGCTGATCTTTTTGCTGTCTTCATCATAGAGAACCGGTTTATCCGTAGCAGTAACATCATGGGTAATTCCATCCACATTAACTTCTGCCCTGATTTCCTTGGCATCGGACAGCAGATTTTCCGGGCCGCTCACTTTCACAAGATTTGGCGTACCCGTTGCTCTGCCGACGGCATAACCATCTCCCACTTTTCCTTTTGTGATAATATTTACCGGCACACTGACACTTACCACTTCGTCTTTTTTAATCTTCATTGTGTTCGTATTTCCCAGAGTGATGTCCAGCTGATCCGTATATTTTTTTGCCGTTACATCAATTGGCACCGCGTCCACAACAGAAAGTTTGGAAAAGTCCGCAACAGCACGAAAATCCGTGATACTCATGGAATTCACAATACTGGCTTTTCCCTTCACTGTAATATTTACTTCTTCCCCGTCAAGGATTTCATAGGCATATCCCTTCTGCGTCAGAACTCCCTCGTTGATCACTCTGACCGGAATACCGGAAAACCGTTTTGTGACAACAGGGTCATTGATATTCGCCACAAGAAGCCAGATCAGAACGGCGATAATAACAGAAAGGACTTTCATCCACATATTATTGTTTTTCTGATTTTCCATTGCGCAACAGCCCTTTCCATTTTTTAAAGACATCCGTGTTCCCGCTGTCTTCCTTCATCAGCTCTTTCAGTTTCTCTGTCAGTTTTTTCTTATTAATATCTTTATAAAGCCTTCCGTCTTTCGCCAGGGAAACGGCACCGGTTTCTTCAGAGACGATCACCGTAAAACTGTCCGACACCTCACTGATTCCGACTGCCGCCCTGTGGCGGGTTCCCAGTTCCTTCCCGATATCCAGCCGGTCGGTTAACGGCAGATAGCAGGTTGCCGAGACAATCCGGTTGCCCCGGATTATAACCGCCCCATCATGCAGAGGTGTATTATGCTCAAAAATATTAATCAAAAGCTGGCTCGTAACAATCCCGTCTATGGCAATTCCAGTACGGACATATTCTCCGAGGGCAACATTTTGTTCAATAACCATAAGTGCTCCGGTCTTTGCTTCGCCCATCTCATAGGCAGCCCGGACAATCTCATGAATCGTCTTATCTGTCACCTCGGAATCCCCACTTTCATATTCTCCAAAAGAAAGCAGATTACTGAAAATCTTTTTCCTGCCCAGCTGTTCGAGTGCCCGGCGCAATTCCGGCTGGAAAATAATAATTGCAGCAGTAATTCCCACACCAAGGGAATTGGACAAAAGCCAGGAAATTGTATTAAGCTGAAAGATTGCCGCAAATAGAGAAAACAGCAGCAAAACAACAATTCCCTTAAACAACGTCCATGCTCTGGTTAACTGCACCCATTTCAGAACCTGATACACAATCATACTGATAATGACTATCTCTAATATATCGGAAAACCCGATGGAAGGCAGTGACAGCCAGTACAGATATTTTTCTATTATTTTATGAATTTGTCCAATACTAATTAATTGCATAATCTGTCAGCCGCTCCTTTTTCAGTCAGATTGCTCTGCTTCTTTTTTCGTGGTTTCTTTTGGGGAATCCCCGGAAATTTTCTCTCCGTCTATAATATTATCAAACATAATATCTTCCTGCTCTGTCTCTTCTCCGGATAAGATGTTCGTAACATTTCTGTCTTTTTGTGCAACTTTAATTTTAGGAACCGCTTTTACATAATAGAAATAATCATCATCCTCAAAAGAAACCCTCTCGATTCTTGACACATCCCCGATTCCCCGGAAAAACCGGTAAATGAAACAGCAGATAATTCCCACTATAATTTCCAGGAACACCCTCCAGATCGAATAATCCAGTTCGAAAATCAGTCTTCCAAAGAGCAGAAGCAGTGCCAGTGCAATGTTCCCGACAATTACTGCAAAAAGCCATGCTCTCTCATAAAATAATTTGCACAGCAAAGATGTGATAAAAATAATCAGACTAAAAGAAATCAGCAGCACTAACAGTTTTTTATCAATAAACAAAAGACTCAGTATCCTCTGCAGTCCCATTCCGAAAGAGGAAGCTGCCGACGTGGTAAGTAAAGTACTTACATCAGCCATATAACCGGACAAAAAATAAACTACCGTTCCCATCGCCGCCGGCAATATACTTCCAAAACCAACCGTAAGTCCCAGAAGTACCGGAAGAATATACTCTATTTTCAGAGCAAAGGTCAGAGTAGTAATCACCGCGATTACGGCATATTTCATCTCCACCCTTGCAAATACAAGCCAGCAGATTACAAAAAACAGAAAAAAGCCCAGGAGAATATCCATGGACACTTTCCAGAGATTCATCATAATCAGTATACATGTTGTAAAATATAAAAATGACCATGGCAGAAATGCCTGAACTGCCGAGACCGGCAGAAAAATCAACATTTTGTTGACCGCATCGTTATATTGAAACATATTTGAAACGATACACAAAGATAGAAGTGAAAAAATAAATTTAAACATGGGAAAAAGTACATCTGCATGTTTTTTATAAAAATAAATTAACGTTTCTTTAAAAAAAACTAATTGTGCCATAAACTACTTTCCGTCCTCTTTTTCTTTCTGCATATAGCTTCCAAGGGTATACAGCATATGATCATACTCCCTGATATTTTTTCTCATCTGATCATAAATCCTGCTGTAATGTGCCCTGACAAAAATAATATTAAATATCATAATAATAATATATAGAACTGTCACAACAAACAGATATTTCTTAACAGGCAGCAAAACCGCTTTTGAGAAAAGATCTGCTGAAATACCGATAAAATACAATAATACTGCAAGCGCATAGGCAACTGTAACAAGCACGATACTTTCGAGCTGCTTCACCCCCACATATGTTCTTTTTTTATACCGGTTAATCTTCAGATCCTTCCTCCCCTCTCCTTCTTCATAGAGGGCAAGTTTTGTCATTAACCGTACCTTTCTGGGATCGATCATAATAATTCCTCAATTCTTTATGCATTACATTTGTATTCTTTTTTAGTATAACATGAACTTTCTTCCAATTACAACGGTAAATCTGGTTCTTCCAAAGAAAAAAGGAGGATGCTATTCACATCCTCCCTGATGATTCCTACATATCCGCTCTTGATATCTGCAAAATCTTATATCTGGAAAATCCGTCCGGGCTCTCCACCTGAACAGTCTCTCCCACTTTCGCTCCAATCAGTGCCTTTCCAAGAGGAGATTCATTGGAAATCAGCCCCTTTAAAATATCGGACTCCGTGGAACCGACAATTCCATATTCCAGCTCTTCATCAAATTCTTCATCATAAAATCTTACCGTACTTCCGATACTGACCGTGTCTTTATCATAAGAAGATTCATCAATAACTTCCGCATTTTTGATAATCTTCTCCAGTTCTTCGATTCTGGCTTCCATGGAGCGCTGCTCATCTTTGGCTGCATCATACTCTGCATTCTCCGACAAATCACCCTGCTCTCTGGCTTCTTTGATCTTCTGTGCGATTTCTTTTCTTTTTACTACTTTTAAATCCTGCAGTTCGTCTTCGAGCGCCTGCATTCCCTTGCTTGTCAGGATATGTTTCTTTGCTTCCACTATCATCTACACCTTTCTTTCTGGTTCACTTAAAGTATCATTATAGTCTATAAAAAACGCCTTGTCAACGCATGATAAGGTCTGAAAATTCCTGTAAAGTTTCCACTTTATTCACAGCGTTCCGAAGACTGGCACTGCCACGCATACCCGTGGTATACCATGCCGTGTGTTTTCTCATTTCCCGGATTCCCATCTTCTCCCCTTTCACTTCGACACTTAAGGCAGCATGACGAAGCATCATGGTAAGTATTTCTTCCCGGGAAGGTGCTTTTGGTATCTCCTCTCCCGCAAGGGCTGCTTTTATATCGCGAAAAATCCAGGGATTTCCCTTTGCTCCTCTCGCAACCATCACACCGTCACACCCCGTATACTCTTTCATCCTCACCGCATCTGTTCCGCAGAATATATCACCATTCCCGATAACGGGAATGGACACAGCCTTCTTTACTTCCCGGATAATATCCCAGTCCGCCTCTCCGGAATAATACTGCATCCGGGTCCGCCCGTGAACCGCCACGGCTGCTGCCCCGCTCTCTTCCATAATCCGGGCAAATTCCGGAGCATTCACATGATCGTCATCAAACCCTTTTCGAAATTTTACAGTGACCGGAAGATGAACGGCACAGGATACTTCTTTTACAATTCTTCCGGCAAGTTCCGGCGTGAGCATCAATGCCGATCCCTCTTTATTATTTACGATTTTGGGAACAGGACATCCCATGTTAATGTCGATAAATGCAAACCCCTTATCTTCCATCCTGTGAGCCATCTGCCCCATCAGTTCCGGTTCAGACCCAAAAATCTGAAGACCGATCGGTTTTTCTTCCTCCCTTGTCTGTAAAAGAGGTTCTGTATTTTTATTTCCGTAATAAAGTGCTTTGGCACTGACCATTTCCGTAACCATCACATCTGCTCCCTGCTCTTTACATAAAAGACGAAAGGGAAGGTCTGTAATTCCGGCCATGGGAGCCAAAATAACAGGAAAGTCCGTTCCGTAAATTTCTTTTACTGTCATCCGTCACCTTCTATTTCTGCTTTTCGTAAATAAGCTGCAGACCCTTTAACGTAAGATTGGCATCATAATAGTCAATATAGCTTGTCTCCAGAGCAATCATCTTCCCCAGACCTCCGGTGGCAACCACGCTAATCTTTCCAAGGCCACTCTCTTCTTTCATCTTTCGGATAATATATTCTGTCTGTCCGACATATCCAAAGAAAAGGCCCGCCTGCATACTTGTCACTGTGTCTTTCGCAAGAATCGACTGGGGTTTTCGAATCTCAATTTCAGGCAGTTTGGCCGTCTGCTGCCAGAGGGCATTTGCCGATGTGCGAATTCCCGGAGATGTTACTCCGCCGATAAATGTTCCGTCTCCTGTTACCAGATCATAAGTCGTTGCCGTACCAAAATCCACGACGATCACCGGTCCGCCATAGATTTCATATCCTGCTACCGCATCAACAATACGATCGGCTCCGGTCTCCTTCGGATTTGTTGTGCCAATCCGGATTCCCGTGCGGATTCCCGGTCCCACATGAATCGGTTTCACCCCAAAATATTTGATGATCGCACTGTTAAAAGAATGCATGACCGCCGGCACAACAGAAGCAATGATCACGTCCTCCACTTCTTTTACATCATATCCTTTATATTGAAGTATATTTAGTAAAAAGACCCCATATTCGTCGGAAGTCCGGTTAATTTTTGTTCTCATACGAAAAGTATCACATAACTTTGTTCCCTTAAAGATACCAATCGTAAAATCTGTATTGCCAATATCAATTGCTACTAACATCATTTTCCTCCTGCACTGCCTGATCATCTCCGAGGAAAAAGATCCGGTAATAAGTTTCCATATTCTCCAGAAGTTCCTTTTTCTCTTCCCTCATTTGTTTAATCTTAAGGGCACTTCCGATTTCATCAAAAAAGAAATCGTCCTCTTTTGCTTCTACTACAAACTTAAGATTCCCCTTCGGGTCATATTCTAAACGAAGAATTCCACCCACGTCCTCTGTAAAAAGGACACACATGATCTGAAGTTCCTGTTTAATCTCTTTTGGAAGAGAATCAAATTCCGGATTAAAATAAAAAATCTTTTCGTAACTGCTTGAGCCACATAAAATTGTTTTATCATCCAACATAATAATCTCGTCTCCTATACATATCCGTAAATTCCCCGGACAGATACTTCTCCGGAAAAGACTGCTTCTTTCCTTCCCTGTTCATCCACAACGATCAGTTCTCCTTTTTCGTTCATCCCAAGGGCAGTACGAATCTGCTCTTCTCCCTTTCGCACCAGTTTTACCTCATGGCCTCTGTTCACCAGCTTCTCATTATAGTTTTCAAGGAAAGGGGATACATCTCTCTTCTCATGAAACATCCCGTAATATTTGCAAAAATAAGAGAGGACCGTGGCAAGAAAAGAAGCCCGGTTTATTGTTTTCCCACTCTCTTTTTTCAGGGATCCGGCCATAAAAGAAATCTCCTCATCAAACTCTGTCCGGTTTACATTGATTCCGATTCCCACAACCACATAATAATCGCTGTCAATCTCCACGTTCATCTCCGTAAGTATTCCGCATACTTTTTTCTGATTAAGAAGAATATCATTCGGCCATTTGATCTGACTCGACATTCCGGTTACCTGATCCACTGCTTCAGCTACTGCCATCGCCGCAACGAGGGTGAGCATGGATATACAGTCCGCCGGGAGATCCGGTCTTAACAGTATGCTGAAAAAGATATCCTGCCCCGGAGGGGAACTCCATGTTTTGCCTCTTCGTCCCTTACCTTTCGTCTGCCGGTCCGCTATATAGACACTTCCATCCGGTGCACCTTCTCCCGCTCTCCTTTTCGCTTCTTCATTGGTAGAATCTATGGAGGAAAAACAAAGCAGTTCTCCCGGCACGATATTGTCCTTAAGACAGGAAAGAACCGACTCCCGCGTCAGTAGATCAGGGCTTTGTAAAAGACGGTAACCCTTCCGGGTCACCGACTCGATTTCATATCCCTCTTCCTTAAGGCTGTTTATGCATTTCCACACAGCAGTCCGGGAGACACCCAGGGCATCACAAATCTTCTGCCCGGAAACAAAACCGGACTGCCGGTTTAAAAACTGTAATATCTTCTCTTTCATACTATTCCCCAAGGGTTGCGACCATCACTGCCTTAATCGTATGCATCCTGTTCTCCGCTTCATCAAATACGACCGAATTTTCAGATCGGAACACTTCATCTTCCACTTCCCGGATGTCCAGACCGAGACGGTCCCTCATATCTCTTGCAACACTTGTGTTAAAATCATGATAAGACGGAAGGCAGTGCATGAAGAGGCACTTTTCATTTTCTGTATCCTTCATCATCTTCGTTGTCACTTTATATGGGGACAGTGCCTTCACACGAACCGGATACAAGTCCTCAGATTCACCCATGCTTACCCAGATATCCGTGTAAATTACATCGGAACCTTTCACATCCTCCGGATCATGGGAGATTGTCACCGAACCACCGCTCTTCCTTGCCAGTTCTTCAGAAACAGCAAGTACTTTCGGATCACATACGGTCTCTTCCGGTCCCACGGCCTTAAAATCAAGACCCATGATGGCAGAACCATACATCAGTGCATACATTACATTATCCGAAAGATCACCGACAAAGGTAAGACGCATATCTTCCAGTTTTTTGTCAATATGTTCTTCCATTGTAAGAAAATCTGCCAGCACCTGCGTTGGATGATCTACATCCGTAAGCCCGTTCCATACCGGGACACCGGAATATTTCTTTAAATCTTCCACGATATCCTGTCCGAATCCCCGGTATTCAATGGCATCGTACATTCTTCCAAACACTTTGGCAGTGTCCTCAATGGACTCTTTCTTATTCATATGAGAGTTCGTAAGATAAGTCACATTCGCCCCCTCGTCCATGGCTGCAACTTCAAAGGAACAGCGGGTTCTGGTGGATGCCTTATCAAAAATCAGCACGATCTTCTTTCCCTTTCATGCTTCTCCCGGACTACCTTTTTTCTTTTTCTCTTTGAGCTCA
>JALFIK010000195.1 GCA_022776205.1 Eubacterium sp. | reverse complement strand
CGTATTATTTATAATCCGGGGCAGCTTGTGATGAAGATGTTCTACCGCAAGATGAATCCGGAAAGCAGAGAGGAACTGAAACAGAGAAAGTTTGATGCCGTTGGTTTATTCCAGACTACGGTTGCCGGTGTGTTATATTATGCAGACCGTGCTTCCAAGACCAGTAACGTCTATCCCGTAGAGATTAATGGAAGCTGTCCGCAGCATATTACAACCCTTGCATTCTTTGGAGAGACAACTGCAGTGGAAACTGCAATGAAGGCACTGATCAAGGAAGAGAAAGAGAGAAAGAACAGACTTCTCTAATGTACATTCCCGGATGCTATTGATGAAATATGCAGCTGGACTTATATCTGCATTTTGCAGAATAATCTGGGGAGTATAATATCAGGAGTTTTTCTTTTTGAAATAGTAAGAATCAAAGAGCTCTGTTAACAGATTATGTCTAATAGAGCTTTTTTTTTGGCATGAAGAAAGAGGCATAAATCTATGTATGAGATGAAGATAAGAGTTCGTTACAGCGAAGTAGACCCGAATGGGAAAGTAAGACTGCACCAGATTCTGGAATATTTTCAGGACTGTGGGACATTTCAGTCTGAAGAGATCGGACTTGGGATGCAGGTGGATAAAGAGAACCACAGGGCATGGTATTTGCTGGCATGGGACGTGAAAATCAAGAGGCATCCTGCTATGTCGGAATACATAACTGTCACGACCCAGGCATACAAGATGAGAGGCTTTTACGGGTATCGGCGGTATTCTATTATAGATGAAAGAGGAGAGACAATTGTAAGCGGTGAGTCAATCTGGATTTTAATGGATACGGACAAAATGCTTCCGATGAAGATTTCCAAAGAACTTGCGGACAAATATGTTGAAAAAAATGCGGATACCACTATAAGAGTAAAAAGAAAAATTGAAGCAGACGGTGAATGGGAAGAAAAAGATTCTGTTGAGATTACAAAGATTTATTTAGATTCCAACAATCATGTCAATAATACTGTTTACGCTCTTTGGGCAGAAGAAGTGATTCCGGAAGGAAGGTTTGCGAAAGAAACGAGAATAGATTATAGAAAGTCTGCTATATACGGCGATACAATTAAAGTATACACTCAGGAACAGGAAGAAGTGTTCCGGGTAAAATTTCTGAACCAGCATGGGGAGCTTTCCGCACTGGTCGAGATTGATTTTGCATGATATAATCAGAAAACAGTGAATTTGAAAGGAGAGAATAGATGATAGAACTTGGAGTAAGACAGAAACTATATATTGATCATAAAACAGATTTTGGTGTGTACCTTTCAGAGTGTCCGGATAGAAACAGGGAGAATAATTGTGTACTTCTTCCCAAAAAGCAGGTACCATCCGGAGCAAGGATCGGCGATCAGATTGAAGTATTTATTTACAGAGATTCCAAAGACAGAGAGATTGCAACGACAAATATGCCAAAGCTTCAGCTGGGAGAACTGGCTGTGCTTGAGGTTGCACAGGTAAATAAAATTGGGGGATTTATGGATTGGGGTCTGGAGAAGGATCTTTTGTTACCTTACAGTGAACAGACAGTTAAGGTTCAAAAAGGAGAAAAATATCTGGTCGGTCTGTACATTGATAAGAGTGACCGGCTTTGCGCGACTATGAAAATATATGATTTTCTTCGTACGGATTCACCATATAATGATGACGATATTGTCTGTGGGACGGTTTATGGGAAAAATCCTGAATACGGAGTGTTCGTGGCGGTAGACAATAAATATAACGCAATGATACAAAATAAGGAGATTATAAAAAATTTAAAAATTGGTGATGAAGTGCATGCAAGAGTCCTTTGTGTGAGAGAGGATGGAAAACTGAACTTAAGTTTACGGGAGAAAGCTTATTTACAGATGGATGTGGATTCCATGAAGATCATGAAAAAATTAAAAAATAATAATGGATTCCTTCCGTATCATGACAAATCTGCCCCGGAGGATATCCGGAATGAATTTGGTATGAGCAAAAATGAATTTAAGCGTGCCTTAGGACGTCTTTATAAAAATAAAGAGATTGAGATTACAAACAGCGGAATTCGAATCAATCCGTCACAAAAATAAAGGTCAGATACAGGCGGTGTTTTTATGATGGAAAAATCAGTATTAAATCCAAATCAGATATGGATTTTTGTTGTTCTTGTTCATATAGCCGGATCGGTGATGGTTAGCCTGATGGGAGTGATTCCCCTTGGGACGGCAGTTCTTTCCGGTGTGATTTGTTTTTTTGCAGGGAATATTATTGAAAGAAAACCAAAGAATTATCTGCTTTGTATTTTATGTTGGATCCTTTCCCTGCTGATCATGAACGCATTAGATCGGGAAATGCAGGCCAGTTTTCTGTTAAATGAATTACTTTTTGTCTGCGCTGTATGGATTGGGAAAAGAGGATATGTAAAAACTGAGGCTTATTGCGGATTAAAAAAAATATCTGTAAAAATGCTTGTTCCGATCATTTGTATAGCTGTCCTTTTATTCATTATGGCGGGATATGTCAATGCATGTTCCATGATCGTATTTCAGAATTATGTAACCTCATCCATAGAGACAATAAAAAATGTTCCACTCGCCGGTCTTGCGGTTGCAGCAATTGCACCGGCTGTTGTGGAAGAATTGTATTTCCGGGGATTCATTTACAGAGGGATGAATAATAAATTGCAGGCAGTATTGCTGTCATCCTTGTTATTTGCTCTGCTGCATATGAATTTTAATCAGATGTGTTATGCTTTTGTAATGGGATTATTTTTTGCAGCGGTGGTCTGCGTTACAGACAATCTGACAATATCAATACTTCTTCACATGATCTTTAATAGTTTTACAGTGTTCAGTATTTGCTTCGAAAATAGTCCGATCGTACAGAAAATCATGGCATTTCAATTGAATGGTTATCGAATATTTCAGTCAGTGGTAATGGATAGTCAGGGGAACATTCACCCGGAGTGGCTGTTCACCGGTGGAATCATCGCATTGTTTTCTCTTGCAGGAGCAGCCGGGTTATTGATTCTGCTTTCAAAAATGCAGAAAAAAATGATGGAGAGAAGTATTGGAGAATTAACAAAAGAAACAAAGATGGTTTCTTTTGTGTGGAAACCGGATTTGAAATTTTATGTCGGCTGTGCTATCTGTCTTCTTGTGGCAGTTCTTTATGAGTTTTTTCTTTAAAAACAGTCTTTTACACAAAAAAATCAGGCGGAATCTTATTCAGCGACAAAAAATCCATTGTATAACATCTTGTGTTGTACAATGGATTTCTTTTTCAGGTAATTTTTTCAGATTTATTTTGTATGTTTACCCTGATATTCTAGAGCAGCAGAAAGGAAGCCCTTAAATAAAGGATGAGGTTTGTTTGGCCTGGATTTAAATTCCGGATGGGCCTGGGTTCCGATAAACCATGGGTGGGATGGAATCTCCACCATTTCAATGATTCGGCCGTCCGGCGAGAAGCCGGAAAGCATCATGCCGTTTTCCTGGAGAACATCACGATAATTATTATTTACTTCATAACGATGACGATGTCTTTCGTCAATGTGTTTTGTTCCATAAAGCTGAAATGCTTTGGAATTCTCATCAAGAATACAAGGATAGGATCCAAGACGAAGGGTTCCTCCCAGATCGGTGATTCCTTCCTTGTCCGGCATAATATGAATGACCGGATTGGTTGTCGTCTCGCTGAATTCATGACTGTGGGCATCCTTCAGTCCTACAACATTACGGGCAAATTCCACAATGGTAAGCTGCATTCCCAGACAAAGCCCAAGATATGGAATATTATGCTCCCGGGCATAACGGATGGAGCAGATCATACCTTCAATACCACGGTCACCAAATCCGCCCGGAACGATAATTCCGTCAACATCGGAGAAGAAATCTGCTACATTAAAATCACTGACCAGTTCCGAGTCCACCCATTTAATTTCCACTTCGGAATTATTGGCAACAGCCCCGTGTTTTAATGCTTCAACAACACTGATATAGGCATCATGGAGAGAAACATATTTGCCCACAAGAGCAATTGTCACCTTATGTTTTGGATTCTTCCATGCGTCCACCATGTCGATCCAGTCCTTAAGATCAGGCTGAGGGCAGGCCATATTCAGACATTCACAGACGACATTGGCAAGATGCTCTTTCTCCATGGCAAGTGGAAGTTCGTACAGGATGTCTACATCCAGATTTTGAATCACCCTTTTCTTCGGAACATTACAGAACTGGGCAATTTTTGCTTTTATACTGTCATCGAGAGGAAGATCGGAACGGCAGACAAGAATGTCCGGCTGAATTCCCATTCCCTGAAGTTCCTTTACGCTTGCCTGAGTCGGTTTGGTTTTCAACTCTCCGGAAGCCTTTAAGTAAGGAATCAGAGTTACATGGATAAGAATACAGTTTTCGTGACCCACATCATGCTGGAACTGCCTTAAAGCTTCCAGGAATGGCTGGCTTTCAATGTCACCGACAGTTCCTCCGATTTCAATGATTGCAACCTCCGTTTCCGAAGCTTCGTCATTGTGATAGAAACGGCTTTTTATCTCGTTGGTAATGTGGGGAATAACCTGTACGGTATGTCCGCCAAAGTCACCACGGCGTTCCTTGTTCAGGATACTCCAGTACACTTTACCGGTTGTGACATTGGACTGTTTATTCAGTTTCTCATCAATAAAACGTTCAT
>JALFIK010000192.1 GCA_022776205.1 Eubacterium sp. | reverse complement strand
ATAATAAATAGTTATTATTATAACAAATTTGTTATATAAATAACAAATTTTCACAGGGCTTTTGAAAAAGCACCTGTATAAAGAAAAAAATACCACAGTTTCCACGAAAAAAATGTAGAAACTGTGGTATGTACATGATTTTCAGATCAGAAAACAGGGGCGTTTCCGTAGTATTTTTTATAGTAAAAATCCGGCTGTTTGCAGACGTTTTTTTATAACCGGTCCTATGAATAAAACAAGAATGATTTTGGCCAGATCTCCGGGTATGTACGGAATGACTCCGGCAAAGAGAGCCTGCTTAAAAGTCAGGTGAGCCTGTACACTAAGCCATGCCGTGCCGAAAAGATAGAGGACAACAGTACCCAGAATAAGCCCTGCTGCCTGAATGATCCGCCGGTCGCTTTTTTCAAAAAAGAATCCTCCAATCAGGGCAAAAGGAATGAAACCAATGAGATAACCACCGGTAGGACCAAGCAGTTTTCCAAAGCCGGAGCTGAAAGCGGAAAAGACAGGAAGACCCGCAAGACCGATCAGAAGATAGAGAAGAGTGCTGATCGTTCCAAGTTTCCATCCGAGAAGACACACGGTAAGACAGATAGCCAGGTTTGTGAGGGTGATGGGCACGGGACTTATGGGGATGGGAATGGAAAGAGGACCAAGGATGCAGGTTATGGCGGTCATGACGGCAACAAGAGCCATCTGGAAGGTAGTAAAAACCCTTTTTTTCTCATTTTTTGAATTTTCAGACATAAAATTATTCTCCTTTTTTTTCAAATATTGTTCTTTTTTTATCAGTCTCCTTATTATAGCGATGAAAAAAACAATTGTCAACCGGTATTATAAATAAGGTTGACAATTGTTTTCTAAAGCAATAAGGGGTGATAAACGGCAAGATTACATATTTTTTTGCATCCACTGGTTCAGTTCTTTTTTAAAATGTGTGTATTTTTTCTCCGGAATCGGGATTTTAATATCATCGATCAGGGTTAGATGAAAACGGGATATTTTTTTCACAAATGCGGGATTGACCAGGTAACCGGAGTGGGGACGGAGGAAGACCTCCGGATTTTGTGTCAGAAAATCATTGAGTTTATATTTGCACGTCAGGATGGAGGTACTTGTGTGAACGAGGGAATGTCTTCCTCCGTTTGTGCTTTCTATAAAAAGAATATTGTTCAGAGGAACATAGTAGTCATTGCTGTTGATTCCCGGGATGAAAATTTTGTGGGAAGGGACAGCAGAAGACAGGACGTGTATCGCGTCTTTGGCGGAATCGGAGAGCATTTTTGCTTCGGTGCCGAGTTCCGTGTTTAGAGCGTTGGAATAATGTATGACATAAATTTTGTATTTTTTATCCGCATCCTGTCCGGACTTATTTTTGGAGTATAACTTACACGACATTTGCCAGCGCTGGTGATGGACGTGGGTTTCTCTGCTCTGGAAATAAGTAAATACATTAAATTCCAGGATAATTTCCCAGATTCCGCTGCCCATTTTAACCTCGTAGATCGTAATGGGGCCGATATCGGAAAACGTGTCCTGTGAAGTGGTCTGAAAGAACTCCATGAGAGATTTTTTCGTACGGATGATGTGCTCTTTTCTCGGGCCGATCCATAGCACATCATCATCCAGCATGGAAAAAAGCGGGTCGAAATTATTTTTATAAAATTCTGTGATCATTTGTATGGCCTGTTTTTCCAGTTCAATATTTTTCATACAAAATACCTCTATGAATTTCTGCCTTTTTTATTCTAAAAAAAGAAGCGATTTTCGACAAATATCAAGTTGTTTTCAGCATAACACTTGAAAGAATAGTTTGCAAGATATAAATTAATAGATATAGAATCAAAAGAAAAAAGGAGGGAAAAATGCAAAATGAGGAAGAGAGTATTGAGTATTTTTCTTGTGTTTTGTCTTGTTTTACCCTTTGTGCCAAAGTTTACGCTGCCGACCAAAGCGGCGGAAAACAGAGATGCTTTTGGCATAAAAAGGGATGAAACAATCGATGAAAAAAAGGAAAAGGCCAACAACCCTTACGGGACGGAAAACTGGTTTAATCTGTTTACCGTTTCCGAACTATTTGTCGCCCAGGGAAATTCTGACGGACGCAGATGGGATACCTGGAATTATAACAGGGATAAGAGTGGTTCAAATAACCAGACCCCGGGGTCAATCAGTGCGATCAATAAAGGGACAAATATTGGAAGTAAAAGTGAGGGAAATAACAAGGGATTTACCCTTATGGATACGGCGGCCTGTGATGCCAAAAAAGAAGGACAGAAACGCTATGTGGCCGTGCTTGGTTACTGGAAAGAGAAACATATTCTTCAGCTTTTCCTGTCAGATCAGTATGGAAACAGGGTGAGCAATGTGGTAACGCTTGGGAATAAAGACACGCTGGACTATCTTGGGGACGTGGACGCTTATGAGAGTACCGG
>JALFIK010000168.1 GCA_022776205.1 Eubacterium sp. | reverse complement strand
AAGTTAATGCAATGAGCTGCAGAACAGGAAAGTTCTGCAGTTTTTTTTATTATCTTTGAAACTTTCGAAAATTCTCAATGCCGTATTGAAAATTTATTTCAATTAGTTTATACTAAGTCTGGTTATATAACATATACTAGTTTCAGAATACAGGAGGAGATTACATATGACTCTGGCACAATTGCCGGTCGGCAAAGAAGGAATTATCGAAACAGTGGGCGGAAAGGGCAATCTTCGCTGCCGTTTTTTGGATATGGGACTGATTCCCGGTACGAAAGTAAGGGTTTTAAAGACGGCACCCATGGGAGATCCGATTCAGATCCGTCTCCGGGGATATGATATTACAATCCGGAAAGAAGAGGGAGAGAATATCACACTTAAGGAGGGATCGGTTCAATGATTTTTGCATTAATCGGAAACCAGAACTGCGGAAAGACAACCCTGTTTAACCAGATGACCGGTTCGAACCAGCATGTGGGAAATTTTCCGGGTGTGACGGTGGAACAGAAGATGGGAAAGTTTGTGACTTCCTCTGCAGACGGAATGGTCGTGGATCTTCCGGGCATTTATTCTCTCCGGCCTTATACAAATGAAGAGATTGTGACGAGAGATTTTTTGTTAAAGGAGAAACCGGATGGAATCATTAATATTATTGATGCAACAAACATTGAGAGGAATCTGTATCTGACATTGCAGCTGATTGAGCTGCATATTCCCATGGTACTTGCCCTTAATATGATGGATGAGGTGCGAAATAACGGGGGATCTGTCAATGTAAAGGAGATGAGCCATTCTCTTGGAATTCCTGTCATTCCAATCAGCGCAATCCGGAATGAAGGAGTGGATGACCTGGTAAGAAAGGCACTGGAAGTTGCGGAGAATAAAGAATATCCGAAGATTTATGATTTCTGTGAACCCGGTCCGGTTCATCGCTGTATCCACGGAATTTACCATCAGGTGGAAGATCATGCCGCCCGTGCGGGAATGAACGGACGGTTTGCGTCGGTAAAACTCATCGAAGGAGATCAGGATATTATTAGCCGTCTTAAATTGTCCGAAAATGAGCTGGAAATGATGGAGCACAGCATCACGGAGATGGAGACAGACCGGGGTTTAGACCGGAATGCAGCCATTGCGGATATGCGCTATACTTTTATCGAAAAAGTCTGTGAGAAATCCGTGGTGAAATGTCAGGAAAGCAAAGAGTATTTAAGAAGTGTGCGAATTGACAGTATTCTTACGAATAAATATCTGGGAATTCCGGTTTTTGCCGGAATCATGCTTTTTATATTCTGGATGACTTTCGGACCATTTGGATCCTTTCTCTGTGACGGACTTAGTGCCGGCATAGACTGGCTTTCCGGGAAGACCCAGATGTTTCTCACAAATTACGGCATCAATCCGGTAGTGGAAAGCCTGGTGATTGACGGAATCTTTACCGGTGTGGGAAGTGTGGTCAGTTTCCTTCCGATTATCCTTGTGCTGTTTTTTTTCCTGTCCATTTTGGAGGACAGTGGATATATGGCAAGAATTGCGTTTGTTATGGATACTCTTCTTAGAAAAATCGGACTGTCCGGAAGGAGTTTCGTGCCGATGCTTCTGGGATTTGGCTGTTCCGTTCCGGCGGTCATGTCGAGCCGGACACTTTCTTCGAAGAGAGACCGGAATATGACGATCATGCTCATTCCGTTTATCAGCTGTTCAGCAAAGATTCCGATTTATACGGTATTTACGGCGGCCTTTTTCCCGGGACATGGTATCCTTGTGATGTCCTGCCTTTATTTTGGCGGCATAATCACGGGTATTCTTATGGCGCTTATTTTTAAAAAAATCTTATTTACCGGTAAACCAATGCCATTTGTCATGGAGTTACCAAATTACCGTTTTCCTTCTATGAAAAGTGTACTTATCCTTATGTGGGAAAAAGCAAGAGATTTTCTGGAAAAGGCATTTACCATTATCTTTCTTGCATCAATGATTATCTGGTTTTTACAGACTTTTGACAGTCGTCTTAATGTGGTAACGGATAGTGCAGACAGCCTTCTCGCCATGCTTGGACATCTGATTGCACCGATTTTTGGGCCGCTTGGATTTAATGACTGGAGAATTTCCACTGCTTTAGTAACGGGAATCACGGCAAAGGAAGCAGTGGTTTCTACTTTAGGTGTACTCACTGAAACGTCAGTTTCCCATGTGGCCGGAGCCCTGGGAAGTATGTTCACCGTGCGTTCGGCACTGAGTTTCCTCACATTTACGCTTCTTTATACCCCTTGTGTGGCGGCAATCGCCGCGATAAGACGAGAGATGAACTCCGGGGTAAAGACGGCCGGTATTGTTGTGATGCAGTGTGCGGTGGCATGGATTGCTGCCTTTGCGGTTTATACGGTGGCGGGAATTTTTCTTATGTAGCAGGGAAAGGCTCTTTTTTGTCATATAAAATTATTGGAATTGTAATAAAATACTAGTTTACTTCTTTTTTAAGATAAGATAGAATGAAGAATGTAGAATACAAGAAAGGTGGTGGGAATGATGACAGTGATGTACTGGCTGGCAGCGGCAGCAGTGTTTGTGATCATTGAGATGCTTACGATGGGACTTACGACAGTCTGGTTTGCTGCAGGAGCCCTGATTGGTGCATTGATGGCGGCATTATCCCTGCCGTTATGGAGTCAGATTATCGCATTTGCGGCGGTTTCCTTTTTCCTTCTCGTACTCACAAGACCCTGGGCTTTAAAATTTTTCAATAATAAGAGGGAAAGAACAAACGTGGACAGCCTGATTGGGCAGACCGGCGTTGTGACGCAGGAGATTGATAATTTGGGAGCCAGAGGACAGGTCCGGGTGAGGGGACAGATCTGGACGGCGAGAAGTATTTCAGATGAGAGGAAGTTTTCCGAGGGCGAGAAGGTAGTCGTGGAGAAAATTTCCGGAGTAAAAGTGATTGTGAAGCCCCTTGGAAAGGCAGAGTAGGAGGTTTATATGACAATATTCGGAACGTTTTTTACAGTAATTCTTATATTACTGGTTATCTATTTTGTCACATCCTGTGTGCGAATTGTTCCCCAGGCGCAGGCATACGTGATTGAGAGACTGGGAGCATATAACGGAACATGGAGTGTGGGAATGCATTTTAAAGTTCCCTTTATCGACCGGGTCGCAAAGAAAGTGACCTTAAAAGAGCAGGTGGTGGATTTTGCTCCGCAGCCGGTGATTACGAAGGATAATGTTACGATGCGGATCGATACGGTTGTGTATTATCAGATTACAGATCCGAAGCTTTACGCTTACGGTGTGGATAATCCGATTATGGCGATTGAGAATCTGACCGCGACGACTCTTCGAAATATCATTGGTGATCTTGAGCTTGATGCTACCCTTACATCCCGTGAGACAATTAACACGAAAATGCGTGCCACTCTGGATGAGGCAACGGATCCGTGGGGAATTAAGGTCAATCGTGTGGAACTTAAGAACATTATTCCACCGACGGAGATTCAGAATGCCATGGAGAAACAGATGAAGGCCGAGCGGGAACGAAGAGAGGCGATCCTTCGTGCGGAAGGAGAAAAGAAATCTTCAATTTTGCGTGCGGAAGGCCATAAAGAATCGATGATTCTTGAGGCGGAAGCGGAAAAGGCAGCCGCAATCTTAAACGCGGAAGCGAAAAAGGAAGCGATGATTCGTGAGGCGGAAGGCCAGGCGGAAGCAATTCTCAAAGTACAGCAGGCCACAGCGGATGGTCTTAAAGCCATAAAGGATGCAGGGGCTGATGAGTCAGTGATTAAACTGAAATCCCTGGAGGCCTTCCAGAAAGTCGCTGACGGAAAGGCAACTAAAATTATTATTCCTTCAGAAATACAAAATCTTGCAGGACTGGTTACTTCCATTAAGGAAGTAGCAACCGATCCGAAGTTGACACCGGAAGAAACTTTGGAAGAACTGACCGGTAAATAATAAGAGCTAAGAACAGGGGGCTGGTGACAGTTCCCTGTATTTCGTATTCTGAAAAAATCTAGGGAGTGGATGACACAAAATGGGAAAAATAAAGAAAACAATGGGGCATTATCGGCTTGTTTATCCGATGATGCTTCTTAAACTGTTAATCTTTTACTGGCAGACGGACAGGCTTGATCTGATGAGTGTCTATGAAGTGCCGATTCTCAGCATTCTGTTTCTTTTTTTTATTTATGAGATGTTTTCCTTGAAAGAAGGAAAAGGCTGGCGGTATGGATTTTATATCGTATATACGGTGATAACCCTCCTTATGTTTGCCGATGCCGCTTACAGTAGTTATTTTGGAAAATATATTTCTGTCAATCAGATCTACCAGCTGGCAGGTTTTGGACAGATTGCAGGAGATGGAAATGTGATCGGCGCATCGGTTAATCCCTGTTGTCTCCTTACGCTGGTGGACTATCCTTTTGTTCTCTACTGGTATAAAATCCGAAAGAAAGAGAAGAAAGAGAATAAGAAACCATACGTTCGAACCATGCGTGTCGTTTTTTTTGTGGTAGTTTTCGGCAGTTTCATTTATTATGGATTTAATCCGATGAATTTGCGGTCAGTACAGCAGATTAATCACATTGAATTTTTTACCTATCATACCAATGACATTCTGGTGAATGTAGTTGGAAAAATGAAAAGAAGATCCGTGGATGAAGAGAAAATTAAAAAGACGATGACAAGGATTGTGCCAAAGTCATCGGGGCAGCGTTATCACGGGGTGGCGAAAGGGAAAAATCTTATTTTGATTCAGACGGAATCCCTGAATAATTTTGTGGTGGGAAAAACCTATAACGGACAGGAGATTACACCGAACATGAACCGTCTGCTGAAAAAAGATACGATATCCTTTCCATATTTTTATTCCACGACAGGGGTGGGAAATACCTGTGATGCGGAATTTTCCACACTAAATAGTCTCTACCCAAACGATGAGAGGGAATGTTATCGGATGTATGTGGATAATACATATAACGGACTGCCGTGGATGTTTCGGGAAAAAGGATATGATGCCATGGCATTTCACGGTTATATAAAAACATTCTGGAATCGGAATGAGGCGTATAAAAATCAGGGATTTTCCCGCTATTATTCTGAAGAAGATTTTGATATCACCCAGGTTTCCGGTTTCGGGCTTACTGATAAAGAAATGTTCCGACAGTCCGTGGAGATTTTGAAAACAAAAAAACAGCCGTTCTTTGCCTTTATGATCACGCTTACCAATCATATTCCCTACGAACTGTCTCCCTCACTTGCCACGCTTTCGTTAAAAGAAGAAGATGAAAATTCGACCTTTGGAAACTACCTGCAGACAGTGCGCTATACAGATGAGGCTTTCGGAGATCTCATTCATTATCTGAAAAAAAGCGGCCTTTATGATAATACGGTAATTGCCATTTACGGAGATCATCAGGGAATGAATATGGAGACTCCTTCGGTCAGCTCAAAGATGACGAAGTTTCTTGGGAAAAAATACGATTATGATGAGATGCTTCGTGTTCCGTTTCTCATTCATATTCCCGGACTGGGAATGGCGCGAAGAGAAAACATTGTGGGCGGTCAGGTGGATATAATGCCCACTATTGCCAATCTCATGGATTTAGATCCGGGACAGCCTTATGTCTTCGGGCATGATCTTTTAAACACACAGGAAGGTTTCCTTGCCCAGATTTCCTATGTGGGGAAGGGATCTTTTCTTACCGGAAAGGATCACCTGCTTTTTAAAATCGGAAAGGACGCAACGGTGGAAAACGGTCGCCTGCTTTCTCTTCTGGATGGAAGCAGGAGAAATCTGAACAAAAATCTTTGCCAGAAATATTCTGACCGTGCGCTTTGCCTCCTTGAAATCTGTAAAAAAGTACTGGATTTTAATTTAATTGCGAATTATGTGACGCATTAACCTTGACATAGAGATAAAAATTTGCTACTAATCTTACTATCTGATTATATTGGAGGAAAGAAAATGGATTTAAAGGGAAGAAGTTTCTTAACATTACTTGATTTTAATAAAGAAGAGATACGCTATATGCTTGATCTTGCCCATGAGCTCAAAGAGAAAAAGAAAAAAGGAATT
>JALFIK010000166.1 GCA_022776205.1 Eubacterium sp. | reverse complement strand
TTACTGGTTCTGGATATTGTTAATGACTTCCTGCTGCTGATTTAACAGATGCGTATGCATAAGATCCTTGGCGCGGGCGGAATCCCGGCTGGAAATGGCATCCAGAAGCTCCCGGTGTTCTTCCACCAGTTTCGAGCGCTGACGAATATCTTTTACATACTCCATGCGGAAGCGGTAAAACTGTTCCCGAAGATTATTTATAATGCTGAGCAGGCGGTTATTATCCGTTGCACGGAAAATTGTGTCGTGGAAAAGTTCGTCTTTGTCCACAATATCGAGAATATCCCCGTTTTCCACAGATTTAATAAATTGCTGATGGACGTTTTTCAACTGGGCAATTCCATCTGCGGTGATTCGCTCGCAGGCAAGACCGGCGGCAAATTCTTCAAGGACCGTCCGGATTTCAATGACATCCCGGAGATTCTTTTCCGTAATGCGGGCAACCTGTGCGCCCTTCCGGGGAATCATGATAACAAGTCCTTCCAGTTCTAATTTACGGATTGCTTCCCGCACCGGTGTTCGGCTCACGCCGAGACGGTTTGCCAGGGAAATCTCCATCAGGCGTTCTCCCGGAGCGAATTCGCCGGTAATAATCGCCTGACGAAGGGTATTAAATACGACATCGCGAAGGGGAAGGTATTCGTTGACATTTACCTGTAAATTTTTATCGTTCTCTTTCATGAAATGCCCTCCTTTTTTTCGGTTTTGAATGCTGGCTCTTATTAAAGGGCCGGACAACGGCAATTTGGCGGATTCCCGGATTATTGTAAAAATGTTCGGCGGCTGTTCTGGCTGCATCTTTCGAAGGAAAGATTCCGAAAACGGTAGACCCGCTTCCGCTCATTAAAGCATTTAAAGCACCCAGCTTTCTCATATCATTTTTAATTTGCCCGATCGCCGGATAATGTTTTTGTGTCACCTGTTCAAGTACATTTCCCATGCGTCTTGTAATTCCAATCAGATTTTCCTCCCTGATGGCGGAAATCATCCCGTCGATATCCGGATGTTTTGTATTGTTATCCAGATGGAGATGTTGGTAGACAAATTTTGTGGACATGGAAAAGGATGGCTTTACTATGAGAAACCAGCAGGATGGGATCGAAGGAAGCGGAGTGAGCAGTTCACCGATTCCCTCACATAAAGCAGTCCCCCGCATGATGCAAAACGGGATGTCTGCCCCAAGTGCTCCTCCATATTCACAAAGAGTATCCTGGCTGATTCCCAGGGAAAAAAGCTGATTCATACCCACGAGGGCAGCGGCAGCATCTGTACTTCCTCCGGCCATACCGGCGGCAACGGGAATGTGTTTTTCAATGTCCGCATCCACACCATCTTTTATGTGATAAGTGTTTCGAATCACGTCAATCGCCCGGTAGACGAGATTTTTTTCGTTCAGGGGGAGGTAAGGAAGATTGCAGGACAGACGGATTTTTCCGCAGGTGTTTTTTTTCATCGTGATATGATCAAACAGTTTCACCGTCTGCATGATCATCCGGACTTCATGGTAACCGTCTTCTCTTCGTCTCAGAACATCCAGTCCCAGGTTTACCTTTGCATATGCTTTTAAATGTAAGGGCTGACCCATAAAATTGTACCTCCTCTGTATCTTGTATACAATTATTATAACGTATTTTTCCTAAAAATCAATATTCATTTCCCGTCGGATTCCTGTATAAAAGGGAGATTTTTTAAAATACTAACGGAAGAGAAAGGATGTGAGTGTAAAATGGAGATTTCCTACGGAAGAGACCAGAAACTTGCCGGGAGTCTTTCGGGAAATTTTGAAAAAGATTACGGTTTTATTGAAAAGGTACTGGATAAAAGCGGAGATATCGTAAAAAACCGATTCTGTATTGATAATGGAAATTGCCAGGCTGCCGTTGTGTATGTGGATGGAATGACCAATTCGGATATGATTGAGGATTTTGTCATCCGGCCTCTTCTTCGAAAACAGTGTGAAGAAAGGGGAAAAGAGCTTCTTTCCCATGTGGAAAAAAATGTGATCCAGACGGTGGACTGGAAAGAGGATCGTACTTTTGAAGATATTCTGACGGACATTCTTTCGGGCAATACGCTTCTTCTTTTGGAAAGTTGTCCGAAAGCAGTCATTTTTTCTACGAAAGATTACCCGGGAAGAGGGGTGGGGGAGACCCGGCAGGAGATGGTAATCCGGGGACCACGGGACAGTTTTACGGAAAACTTAAGGACGAATACTGCTCTGATCCGGCGGAGAATCCGGGATCCCCGCCTTAAGATGGAACACACAATGGTGGGGGAGCGCTCCCGGACAGATCTGGCGATTGTATACATGGAAGATCTGGTGCGCCCGGAACTGCTTTCCGGGGTAAAAAAACAGATTGACGAACTTAGTTTTGATGGAATTTTTGACGGGGGTATGGTGGAACAGCTGTTAGAGGAAAATCCGTGGACTCCTTTTCCCCAGTTTCAGAACACGGAAAGACCGGATAAGGCGGCGAGTGGTCTTTTGGAAGGAAGAATCGTTCTGGTGGTGGATAATTCCCCCTGTGTGCTGCTTCTTCCTGTGACATATCAAATGTTTTTTCAGGCGGGGGATGATTATTATACCCGGTTCGGGGTGGCTTCTTTTGCCCGGCTGCTTCGGTTTGCTGCATCTTTGTTTGCAATCGGGTTTCCGGGACTTTATGTGGCGATTGCCAGCTTTCATACAGAGATGCTTCCGGCTTCCTTTCTGATGTCCATTGCTCTTGCCCGGACGGGAATTGCCATACCGGTGGCTTTTGAAGTACTTCTTATGGAATTCCAGTTCGAACTTCTCCGGGAGGCAGGGATTCATCTGCCCGGACAACTTGGAGGAACCATCGGGATTGTGGGCGGTCTGATCGTCGGACAGGCAGCGGTGGATGCGGGAATTGTAAGTACAATTGTTGTCATTGTTGTTTCCTTTACGGCAATTGCCTCCTTTATTGTTCCAAGTGAGTCATTTGGCTCTGTCTTCCGGCTGCTTAAATTCCTTTTTATCCTTGCGGCTGCCTTCTGGGGAATCTACGGTTATCTTCTTGTCTTCACCGGCCTGCTTTTTCATCTGTCCCAGCTGGAATCCTACGGGGTACCCTACATGCTTCCTTCTGTCTGCGGGGGGAATCTCGATTATAATGCAAATAAGGATTTTTATGTACGGTATCCTTTCTTTTCCATGAAAAAAAGGCCGGTATTTACCAGAGAGGGAAGAAGGATACGGAAAAAGGAGAAAGGACAATGAATACGGAAAACAGAATTTCATTCAGACAGCTTGGAAGAACAGTTTTTGTTGAAGCCTTCGGAACGGCTGCCCTGACCTTTCCGGCAATTGCCTGCCGGGGTGGGGGAAGCGGATACTTTTCTGCTTTTTTTTACGGGGTATTTCTGCTTGTTTTTACTGCGCTTTTTTATTATTTTGGCAGTCAGACCCGGGAGGCAGGATATGTGGAGAGAATGGGAAAGGGAATCTGTCTTCTTTACAGTGTGCGGTTTTTCATCAATGCGGCTGCTCTTGTTTCTTTTTTTGCAGAAACGATGCAGACGGTTTATATGCCCGGGGCTTCTTATGACATGATTCTTCTTCCCTGGCTCCTCCTGCTCTTTTATACACAGCAGACAGATTTCGAGAAAAGGACCCGGTTTCTGGAACTCATCTTCCCGTGGATTATTACGATATTTTTCCTCTGTGTTCTGCTTGCACTGCCGGGAGTCTTGGAAGGGGGAGAAACGGGGGGAGTAGCAAAGATTTTTTTCATGCCCGGACGGGCAGTCCAAAATGGATTTCTTCTGTTCCTGTGCAGTAGTCCGGTGGAATTTCTTCTGTTTTTGAAACCGGGCGGGAAAGGAAAAGGCGTCGTATCCGGTGTGGCGGGATGTTTCTTTTGCAATCTTGTTTTCCTGTTCCTTTGTATACAGATTCTCGGACAAACTCTCTCCGCTTCTTCTCCCTGGCCGGTAATAAAAATGATGCAGCTCATCCGACTTCCCGGTGGTTTTCTGGATCGGTTTGATATTTTGCCTGTCGTATTCTGGATTTTATGTATTGCGGGAGTGTCCGGCGGATATCTTTTTTATGGAAAAGCGATTCTTGAGGAAGGATTCCTGAAAAACCGAAAAAAAAGAAAAATACAAATACAGGTGGTATGCATAGCGGGAATGCTGTTTTTGTTTTTTATTGCCTTAGCAGTGAGAAAATATCCGGTTTTATGGAACTATTACTTTTTTTATAAGATATGGGTGGATTTTCCCCTTTCTCTTCTGGTTCCTCTTTTTACAGTGGGAAAGAAACATTTCAAAAAAATAAAACGGGCCGGATCATTGTTTGTCTGTCTTTTCCTGGTGACGTTTTTTTCCTGCAGTTGTGGCCGTCTTACGGATGTGGAGGAAAAGAGCTATATCCTCTCCCTTTATGTGGACTGGGATAAGAAAAATCCGGACGAATATACGTTTTATGCAGCCAGGGCAGATCTTGGGAAAATGGAGGAAAAAGAGGAGGAAATTCCATGTGAGATAAGGAAGATTCGGGCCGGATCTTTAAATGAAATGGAGAAAAAGTATAAAAAAACGGTTCCGGGTGAACTGGAGTGGAATCATATTTATACCATTTTTCTTGGCCCCGGAATTGCATCTCAAAAAAAGGTTCTGTTTCATTTTTTAAAGGAATGGGATGGAGAATGGCAGAAATCCCCCAATGTCCTTCTCGTTTTATGCCCTGACATGCCCACACAGATTTACAGGGTAAAAAATATTCCTGCCGGAGCAGCCGGCCAGGAAGTCAGCCTTTTAGCAGAGCAGAAAAAGAAAGAGGCAAAAGGAAAAATCTGTGAAACACCGGTGGATTTTCTCCGGGCAAAAGAGCAGGGACGGCAAATTTTTTTATACCGGATTTCTCTTGAAAACGGGAAAATAACCCTTTCCGAAGGAAAGATCTGAGGAAAGATCGGAATGGTTTAAATGTTTCTTCCGGCGGTAATACTTCAGATATGAAGAAGATTTTATGGATTTTAATTTTTTTAAGTTGCAGTTTCGGTATTTTATATCAAGTATATATGGAAAATAATTTTTCGGTTTATAACAACACTTTGCGGTTTCATGTGCGTGCGGCTTCCGATGGGGAAAAAGAGCAGAAGGAAAAGCTTATTGTACGGGATGCAGTCCTCGCCGGGATTAAGGAAGAGGTGGAGAAGGCTTCCGGGCCGACTGACCTGGAAAAAAGGCTGGAGGACAGAAAAGATGTCATAAAAAATACGGCGGAAAAATCTTTAAACAGAAGGGAAGCAATCCGGGTATATTTTACGACGGAGCGATTTCCTCTTCGACGGTATGGGAAGGTACTGTTTCCTGCAGGAACGTATCGGGCACTTCGGGTGGATATCGGAGAGGCAAAGGGACATAACTGGTGGTGTGCCATCTATCCGAAACTTTGCTATGAGCCCTCCGAAGAGGAGAAAAATTCTTTGGGCAGCGATTTCTCCGACATGTTTCGGATGGCAAAAAGATTTGCAAAAAGGTTTTCTTTCCGAATAAAGTAAGGTATAATCGAGACAGAAAAGAAAATGTCAGATAAAGGAAGTAATTCGTATGTCAAGGAGGAGAAAAAGGCTTTCAGGAATCTTGTTCCTTTTTGCATTGGTATTTTGTTTCCTGTGTACCGGGGGATGCGGACACAAATCGGTTTCTTCGGTACAAAAACCGGAGGAAAAATCTACCCGGGGAAAAACAGAAGAAGAAATTCCGGATTATTATCACAAAGGGGGTTGTTTCCTTCCGAAAGCGGATGGAAAGAAGACGGAGGATTATGAAGATATCCGGATGGATTTGTCCCACACAGATCAGGGGTATTTTATGATTGCATATTCCGGAAAAGCCGGAAAGCTTTTAGTCCGGCTCGAGGGAGAGGACGGAATTGCTTACCGGTATTATCTTTCCGGAGATGGGAAGTACAATGCACTGCCGCTTACGGCCGGGGACGGAAAGTATACTGTGACGGCATGTGAGAATATCGGAGAAGACCGGTATGCGGTCATTTTTTCGGAAGAAATTTCTGTCAAACTGGAAAATCCGATTCTGCCTTTTTTGTATTCGAACCAGTATGTCCGATTTAATGAGAAGACGGAGGCAGTGAAACTGGCTGGGAAACTCACAAAGGGGAAAACGGAACTGGAGGCAGTACAGGAAGTTTACAATTATGTCATCCGGAATATTTCTTATGACAATGAGAAAGCGGAATCTGTGCAAAGCGGGTATCTGCCGGATGTGGATGAAACTCTGGCAAGCGGGAAGGGAATCTGTTTTGATTATGCAGCGCTCATGACAGCCATGCTGCGGTCCTGTGGGATTCCTACCCGCCTGGATATCGGATATGCGACAGATATTTATCATGCATGGATCAGTATTTATCTCGACGAAAAAGGGTGGGTGGATCATATCATTCAATTTGACGGGAAAGACTGGACGCTGATGGATCCAACCTTTGCCTCGGGAGATTCGGATGGAATCGAAGAGTACATAACCGATCCGTCCAATTATGATCTGGAATATATACACTAAAGAGGGGAAACAGATATGTTGTCGAATAGCGAAGTGGCAGTATTTTGCAGACAAAGTGCCATGATTTTAAAATCCGGTCTTTCCATAATGGAAGGCATGGCGATTCTGGAGGAGGAAAGGGAAAATCAGAACTCCGGTTATGGAGAAATTTACGGAGATATCCGAAAAAATCTGGAGGAGACAGGGATATTTTACGAAGCCCTGGATACAGAGGCTATCTTTCCTCCTTACATGGTATGGATGGTAAAGATTGGAGAGGAGACCGGAAATCTTGATAAGGTAATGGGACAGCTGGCAGATTATTATGAGCGGGAGGAAAATATGGCGGCGGATATAAAAAGTGCGGTGGCCTATCCCCTGATGATTCTTTGCATGATGCTTGTTGTTCTGGCGGTAATGATCATTAAAGTGATTCCTGTTTTTGCAAAGGTTTATGAGCAGTTGGGGAGCAGACCCGGCGGAGTGGCCGGAGTGCTTTTTTCCATGGGAAGTTTTATGCAAACTCACTGGGAGCTTCCTGTAATTTTTCTCTGCCTTCTGGCAGCAGGTGTATGGTGGCTGTTAAAAACCCGGCAGGGAATGCAGGTATTTCGAAAAGCGACGGAAAGATTTTTTTCCCGGAAATCGATAGGAAGAAAACGGAATACGTCCAGGATTTCTTCTGTGTTTTCCATGGCACTTTCAAGTGGAACGGACTATGTACAGGCGGCAGAAATGGCTGGTTCTTTTGTGCAGGCAGATGAGGAGATGACCAGAAAAATTACGGAATGTACGGAGAAACTTCTTCGTGGAGAGCAGCTTTCCGAGGCATTGCGAGACACGGGATTTTATTCTCCCCTTCAGTCCCGCATGCTGCGTATCGCCGAGCGGACAGGGCAGATGGAAACAGCTTTTTGTGAGATTGCCACACAGCTTGATGAGGAAATCACTGCGGGAATCCAGAATTTTGTTTCCGTGTTAGAACCCACTCTGGTTGTCGTTTTGTCAGTGATGGCAGGAGGCATCCTTCTTTCTGTCATGATGCCTCTTATGGGGATTTTATCCCTGATTGGATGAAGGAGGAAAAGGGAATATGAAACAGAGCGTGAAAAAGAACTGGACATATGTGTTTCCGGTTCTTCTCTTCCTTACCTTTCTGATCCTGCTTTTTCGGGTGTCCTCTTCCGTAGGTGCGGCGACGCAGAAAGAAGAGAGGGAGAATCTTGAAAGAGCGCTGGTGCAATCCTGTGTTCACTGTTATTGTGTGGAGGGAGAATATCCCCAGTCGCTTTCCTATCTAAAAGAACATTATGGAATTACCTGGGATCCCCAGAAATATCGGGTCGAATACCGGGTCATCGCGAAAAATCTTCGGCCGGAGATCAAGATACATCTAGTGGACAGAGGGAAAAAGAATGGACAGTAAAAAAGAAAAAATACATACCATTGACATGGTCTTTCCGCTGATTTTCATTTTATTTTTCGGGTGCTGTACCCTGTTTCTTGTACTGGCAGGAGCCGGTGTCTATGAAAAGACGACGGAGGGACTGCAGAAAAACTATACGGTACGAACAGCCGGTGCCTATTTGCAGGCAAAGATCCGGGAATACAGCAGTAAAGATCAGATTGAGATCATGGATAAAGGAGACCGGCAGATACTTGCACTCTATGAGACCGGAGAGGCGGAAGGGTACGTCACTTATATCTATTTGGAAGATGGAAAACTTTGCGAACTTTTTACGAAAAAGGGGAGAGAGATTCCCTTGCGTGCGGGACAGGAACTGACAGAGCTTTCCGATTTTTGGATTGTAATGCGCGAGGAGGATCTGATGGAAATCCATCTTGCCTGCGCCGGGGAAAAGGAAAGAATTCTTATGAGAATTTATGGAGACGAGGGAAAATGAGACGAGTAAAACATTCCAGATCCGGCCTGTTTTTAATTGAATTAGTCCTCTGTATTTTATTTTTTTCTCTGACAGCGGCAGTCTGCATCCGGGTTTTTGTCCGATCCCATGAAATAAGTGCCCATGCACAGAATTTGTATCAGGCCCAGACAGAAGCTGCCAATGTGGCAGAAATTTTTGAAGGCTCGGATTCTTTCCTTGGGGACTTAAAAAAATATTATCCGGATTTGGAGGAAGGTGCTGCAGTAAAACAGATTTTTTACAATAAAAACTGGAAAATGTGCGGTAAAGAGCATGCAGCTTATGTGATGAAAATTTTTCTGGACAGGGAAGACACCATGGAAAAGATGAAACTTTCTGTTTACAGTGGAAAAAATGAAATCTATCATTTGTATTTGAAACGATACTGTTCTCCGGGGAGGGAGGAAAATCTGAAATGAGTAAGAAAGAAATTCCGGTAATGAATGTGGGAATTTCCCTGATTATTTTAATGATTATGAGTATCTGTCTGGCAGCGTTTTCCGGTCTTTCCCTGGAAAATGCCCTGTCGGACGATTCTGTGTCCCTAAAAACAGCGGCCCACACAACGGCATA
>JALFIK010000107.1 GCA_022776205.1 Eubacterium sp. | reverse complement strand
GCCAAGTCCGGAAGGGATAAACGCTGAAGGCATCTAAGCGTGAAGCCCCCCTCGAGATGAGATATCCCATTCTTTAAGAAGTAAGACCCCTTGAAGACGACGAGGTAGATAGGGCAGGGGTGGAAGTACAGTAATGTATGGAGCTGACTGCTACTAATCGGTCGAGGGCTTGACCAAAAACACTTAGCGAAGACAAGACGAAGTCGCAGGCTGAGGTTAGGGTTTTGGTCGTTCCATTGAACGAAGTGAGATGGAACTTCCGAGATTACGCAAGGTAAGATGATTTTCAGGGAAATGTCACATGTATGTAGTTTTGAAGGTACAGATTTAAGATGTGGCTAGGATTAGCCACATTTTTCTTCACTTTTATATATAAAGGGGATTGGTCAAATGGTATGATAGGGGTCTCCAAAACCTTTGGTGGGAGTTCGATTCTCTCATCCCCTGTTTAACTCGGAAACAATGATTTGTTTCCGGGTTTTCGTCATTTTTCACAATTTTTTTCTTTGACATATAAAATATTCTATGTTAAAGTTAAAGTACAACAAAATAAATTAAGTTGTAATGGATTAAGAGATACGGCTAAAATTTCGCAGTGTGAGATTTTAGCCTTTTTTCGTACAAGGGAGGGATAACGGAGTATGGATTACGGTTTAAAAAATAAAGTAATCCTGATAACCGGCAGTACAAAAGGACTGGGACGTTCTGTTGCAGAACTTTCTGCGCAGGAAGGAGCAATACCTGTGATTACCGGACGACATGAGGAGGAAGTAAGACAAGTTACAAAAGAGCTTTGTGATATTTATAAGAATGATCGAATAATAGGAATTTGCGTTGATTTCAATAGGATAGAAAGCGTAAATTATGTGTTTGGGGAGATAAGAAAATCTCTTGGTGGAGTTGATTATCTTGTAAATAATGCAGGAATATGGCCAACTGCCTATGTTGTGGACATGAAACCAGAAGAATTTGAAAAAACAATCCGCATTAATCTGGAAATACCGTATCTTATGTGCCAGACTTTTGTAAAAGAAAAATTAGGAAAAAAGGAAAAAGGGAAGATTGTCAATGTAGTTTCTCAGGCAGCATTTCATGGTTCAACCACAGGGCATGCCCATTATGCCGCGTCGAAGGCAGGTCTGGTGTCATTTAGTATTTCACTGGCAAGAGAAGTCGCAAAGGACGGGATTAATGTGAATATGGTGGCACCTGGAATGATGAGAACACCGATGACCCGGGATGCGCTGGAGAAAAAAGAGGATTATTATCAGGGAAGAATTCCTTTAGGAAGAGTTGCCGAGCCGGAAGAAGTGGCTCATGCCGTGTTATTCCTTTTGTCCCAAAATGCAGATTATCTCACGGGAATTACAATCGATGCAACGGGCGGAATGTTAATGAGATAAAGAAAGGGGAAAAATGGCGTTAGTTAATATCAAAGGAATCCTGGAGGATGCAAGAAAAGAAAAATATTGTGTCGGAGCATTTGATGCCAGTACACTAGAAATGGCACTGGCAATTATTGAGGCAGCTGAGGAAGAAAAATCACCTGTGATTATTATGGGGCTTACCCCGGATCTTAAACAGGGAAATGGGAAGATGCTTCGTTACTGGATACACAGTTTAAGGGATATGGCAGAGAATGCAACGGTGCCCGTATGTCTTCATCTGGATCATGCGACAGATATGGATTTTTTAAAAGAGTGTGTGGATGAAGGATTTACTTCGGTCATGTATGATGCTTCGGTGTATTCTCTGGAAGAGAATATCCGTCTTTCCAGAGAGGCAACTTTATATGCTCATGCAAAAGGGGTAACGGTTGAGGCAGAGCTTGGACATGTGGGAGATGGTATCGTTTCCGGTATGATTAAGGAGGATGGAAATTATGATGATCCGGAAGACTATCTTACCAATCCTGAAGAGATGGAACGTTTTATCAGCGAAACCGGCGTAGACTGCCTGGCGGTTGCTGTTGGTACTTCTCATGGAGTATATGTTCATGAACCAAAGCTTGATTTTGAGAGACTGGAACTTTTAAACAGTATTTCTGAAATTCCGATGGTGCTTCATGGGGGATCCGGAACACCGGATGATCAGATAAAAAAAGCAATTTCTCTGGGGGTGACAAAATTAAATATATATTCTGAAATGATGTCTGCATATTTTGGTACAATGAAAGAAGAGCTGGAAAATGCTGCGACGATGGCAATCTGGATGAGTAATGCGAATCGGGAACCATTAAAAGCGGTAAAAAAAGTTGTAAAAAACAAAATGAGGATTCTCGGTTCCTCAGGAAAAGCATAAATAGAATATTGGGGAGGATACAAAATGGAGAGACAGTATTTGATTGGGATTGATGCAGGAAATACGTCCAGTAAAGTAGTTATTTTTGATTTGTACGGGAATGTAATTGCCGCAGCTGCCACACCAAGTATGCATTTTAAAAAAAGAGGAGAAGGATTTGAAGAGTTTGATGTCAGTGAGCTGTGGAAACTAATCGCTGTTTGTATCAGAGAAGCAATTGAAAAAGCCGGAATCCCGGCAGAACAGATTGTAGGTATCGGAGTGACTTCTTTTGGAAATGGTGTTGTTTTCCTTGACAAAGATGGAAACGATATTGCTCCGGGATGTTTTTCCCAGGATTATCGTGCTAACGATATTATTGAGATGTATAAAAAAGAAGGAACATACGACAAAATTAACGATATTGTAAAGGGTACTCTTTTTGCTGGAGAACCGGGACCGATTCTTCGATGGTACAAAGAACATGACAGAGAAACATACGATCAGATCGGGGGAATTCTTCAATTTAAAGATTACATAATGTATCGGCTTACAAATGTATTTGCCACGGATCTAAATTGTTTTGGCGGAGCATTTATGGTAGATATGAATACGATGGATTATTCCAGAGAACTTCTTGAGCTTTATGGAATTCCGGAATTGTACGACGCATTACCAAAGCTTGCCACGGAACCGACAGAAATTGTTGGCAGAGTAACAAAAGAGGCCTCGGAACTGACGGGGCTTGCACAAGGTACGCCGGTTGCAGCCGGTATGATGGATATTCTTGCCTGTCTGGTCGGTTCTGGTGCAACGGGAGATGAAGTGTATACAGCAGTCGCCGGTTCCTGGTGTATTAATGAAACCCATTCAAACCGAATAATTCCGAATGCCTCTTCCAATATGCCATACCTCAAAAAAGGAGAATACCTGAACTGCTCTTATACAGGAGCGTCC
>JALFIK010000099.1 GCA_022776205.1 Eubacterium sp. | reverse complement strand
TGTTCTGCATCAAAAGCCTCATAGGTGAAACCCATTTTGACCATTTTCTTTTTATTGATCACTCTCCAGATCCGGAAGACATACCAGGATAATGCTTTCATTGTCTTAACAACATCATAATAATCGGCACCTCTCTCTACCGTAAACACTGCATAATTTCCTCCCATTGTGGATATTCTCTGCATTCCTTCCGGGCATTCTTCGTCTTTATTGACCTCTGTTCCCAGGAAATAGGCCATCTGATTCGTCGATCGTATATCATGCCACAGAATTCCGTACTGTTTCTCCGGTTTCGAGAGATCAAATATACCTGTTCGGTGAGAAAATGGATATGCACAAAAGAGCCATTTATAGTCAATATCTGTAACCGGCTGAGGATAGCTCTGTATCGTCACTGGTTCCATCTTTTTATATTCCATCCACATAGGGTGTCCGTTTATTTTTGTCTTGCATGGCATATCAGGGATTATGGTGCCTGTCTTTTGAAACTGTTTTGGATTCATTCCGATCTCATCCCGGAAAACAGAAAAAAACTGTTTTGACTGATATCCATATTCTTCACTGATACTGGAAAGGGATTTGAATGAGTCGTATACATCCTGTGCAGCGTAACGCATCCGCAGCATTTTTAGAAATTTGCCAAAAGAGGTTTCAAAGTAATCAGAAAAATGTTTTTTAAAAACATTGGTTCCGTAGCCCATTGCTCTTGCTGCATCTTCCTGAGTGATCTTATTTTTAATGTTATTCAGAATATAGATCGTAATCTTCTCCATCTTTTCTTCTTTTGTCATATTCGCCGCCTCGATATCTGCTCTCACACAATTTAATTTTTACAAGCTATAGGATGAACGATCATCAGTTCATGAAAAAAATTTACGGTCATAAATATTAGTGTTTTTTTTTACTGATATTTTAACATCATTACGGTGTACTGTCAAATATTGCAATATAATACTCTTGAATTATAACCCAATTTTTCCTATAATAAATACGGGGCAGATAAAAGAAAGCATAAAATAAAAAAGCAAGTTAAAAGTTGACAAAAGACATGAAAAAAGAAAAGATTAGAATCCAAACCTCCGAAACCTTTTTGTTAAGTGCCATACTGGCGCTGTCCGGAGGCTTTCAGGATGCATATACCTACAATGTACGAAATGAAGTATTTTCAAATGCGCAGACAGGAAATATAGTTTTGATGAGTCAACACCTCATGATGGGTGACTGGATGAAAGGGCTGTCGTATCTGTTTCCTGTGATTGCTTTTGCTCTTGGCGTGCTAATGGCAGAGCGCATAGGGCACCACTACAAGGAAGCCAGACGTATTCATTGGCGACAGATAGTGGTGGCGATAGAAATTGTAGTACTTTTTATCGTAGGATTTATCCCCCATAAATACAATATGATAGCGACTATGCTCGTATCCTTCACATGCTCAATGCAGGTACAGTCCTTCAGGAAAATGAATGGATATGGCTATGCCAGCACAATGTGCATCGGCAATCTACGAAGCGGCACGGAAAGCCTGTCCATCTATTTGCGTGACAAAAACATAGAAGCATTAAAGAAAACAGCTCACTATTACGGCATCATTCTCATTTTTGCCATCGGAGCAGGAATCGGCGGAATCTGCTCTATCCATATAGGACTTCATGCTATATGGGTATCCAGTGCACTTTTAGTAATGGTGTGTCTGTTAATGATAAAAGAGCATAAATAAATTTTTAAAATGTTTCCATCGTTCATAAAATAGTGATCTCTTTGAAAACAAGAAGGCATCAGGCAATCCTATCCATGGTCGAAGCCGGAGAGTGTTGTGGTTTTATCCCATATTATTATATAAAAAATCAGGTTCCCAAAGGAGTAAAGGTTTATTCACTCCCGGAACCTCTTTCATGGGATATCACCGCTTCTTATAAAAAGGCCCTGATTGTTACTTACAGTATCCTGTTGCACGATCCAGAACACTGATATAGTCTCCATCTCCCAACCATGCTTTCATATTATGTAAGGACAATCGGAATATTTTCTCTATGGTAAGATCCAGATGAAATCCTCCCGTAATATGTGGGGTAATCAGAAGATTCGGAACATAAAATAAAGGATGTTGTTCCGGCAGCGGCTCCACTTCACATACATCTAACCATATTCCGGCAAAGCGATTACTTACTTTTTCATTTAAAAACACATTTAATGGAATTATATTTCCACGTCCCACATTCATAAAGTAAGAGCCTTTTTTGCAACAGGATAACATCTCCTCATCAAATAAATGAAAGGTACTTTTTGTGCCGGGAAGACATACCGCCACGACATCGGCCAAGGCTAATTGCTCTTTTAAACACTCTGTAGAATATACCTCATCCAGCTCTTTTGGGCATATCCCATCTCTTCTGCGAATCCCAATCAATTTACACCCAAATGCGCGCATACGTTTTGCAAATTCCAGACCAATATCACCGGTTCCAACAATCAAAACCCGTTTTCCGTAAGGAGTAGTTACCACTCCCTCATCTGTCCAGATTCCTTTCTTTTGATCATCAAGATAATCCGGGATCTTTTTCATCATGGATAACAACATTGCCACCATGTATTCTGCAAATCCCACTCCATATGATCCCGTTGCTGTAGAGATAATAAAATCTTTCGAAATATTTTTTTCTTCAACATATTTATCTGCTCCGGAACTGGTCAATTGCACCCATTCAAGCTGCGGTTGATCCACCAGCATAGATGGGGGTACATTGCCGATCAACGCCTGTGCTTTGGATAACATTTGCACTGTCACTTCCTGTGGCTCAACAAATTTACATTCCAGATCAGGAGACAGATTACAAAATGCTTTTTGCTCATTCTCCCTGAAAGGACCTGTTATTATAATTTGTTTCATATGATTCCTCCAATTATTATTAATGTGTACTTTCAGATACAGAAAAAGGACTCAACTTCGTTGAATCCTTCCTAAACGGGACTATCAAAATCCTATTCGAAGAATTACAAAATAATTCTCGATTACGTCAATAATCACGTCACGACCCCTGTTATTTCCGCTGTAACTCCAGCCATCACAGATTAGTCCTTTAACCCTGATTATATCGTAAAATCTGTCAAACAACAACAAAAATCCTTGTCGGATGAGGAAACTTGGACAATTGAAGTACCGGCAGGACACGAACGCCTATCATGATTTTTCTCCAAAAAGCAAAGGGCGTTCTAAGGAAAAACTACACAGAGCAGACACTCTCTAATTTTGGTGGGTGTCTGCTCTGCTTTATCATGACTCTTTCCACGGTACAACCACATAATTTCCGTTTGTATTATTGGCAATTTTCCCAATCCATTTCATTTCTTCTTCCGCACGGGCTCTCAAAAATGGATCTTTAGTTTCTGCTGCTTTGAGACTGGCATTGATTACCCACCATTTATTGGATATCTCAGCCCGGTTCAAATCCTCCTCCAGCCGATACGCTTCATAGTATGGGGTTGCCTCCGGCAGTGTCACAATGACGACTTCTGTCTCCATCTGATTTCTCAGCCGTGGAAGAAGTTTTTTAACCGAATCCGGAATATCTGCATTGGAATGCTTCATTTCTCTTGCATAACTTTCCGTGGAATTCAAGAGCAAAAGTGTATGTCCGGTAGGAGCAGTATCAATAACAACTACTCTCTCTTCTGCTTTCTCTACAATTTCTGCAAATGCCCGGAAAACCGCAATCTCCTGGGTGCATGGGGATCGAAGGTCTTCTTTGATATAATCCAGATCTTCCTCACTGATTCCACCTGCGATGGATTTGGCAATGACCTCATCCTGATATTTTTTCAGTTCTTCTTTTTCATCAATGTTACTGATTTCAATATCATAGTTTTCCAGTCCTGTTTTTTTCATATGTCCGGCCGGATCCGTTGTGGTAAGATGGACTCTCTTTCCCTTTTGGGCAAGGCCTTTTGCAATCTCAATGGCAACCGTCGTTTTACCGACGCCCCCTTTTCCCATAGTAAAGATCACTTTTTTCCCTTTATGATTTAATTCATCAATTAACACATCCAGTTTCGGAAAATCCATTTTCTGCGAAAATAATCCTGCCTCCGGCGTCACATCATCATAAAGCATGCGCCGGATATATTCAATACCGCTCACATTATATGAGCGAAGAGGCACTGTAAAAACCGGCATATTTTTGAGAGATTCCGGCATGTTTTCCACTGCCTTGTGCTGCCTGTCAAAAAAGCTTTTTGCAATCTTATCATCTGGATTTACCCTTTCCAGGATTCCATTGATGATCAGTTTCTGATTATTTACTCCAATATCAGAAAGTTCTGCCGATGCCCTTGCCGCTTCGATGAGCGGGGCCGGTTCGGGTCTGCTCACCAGAATCAACGTGGTCATCGTGCCATCGGAAAGTGTTTTTACCGCTTTTGCATACATTTCTTTTTTATCACCAAGACCTGCCAATTGTCCCAGACAAGATGCTCCGTGAGTGCTCTTTTCAATAAAATTATCCCAGGCAGATGGCAGTTGCAACATTCGTAAAGTATGTCCGGTTGGGGCAGTATCAAAGATGATATAATCATATTTTTGATTAATCTCATCATCGGTAATAAAATGGGAGAATTCATTGAAGGATGCAATCTCCACCGTACAGGAACCTGACAGTTGTTCTTCCATATTTGCCACAACAGACTCCGGAAGCTTTCCACGGTACGGGCCCACCACAGATTCCCTGTATTCTGCTGCAGCCTCTTCCGGATTTAAGTTGGCAACCATAAGATTTGGAACCTCCTCAATGGATGTCCCTTTATTATCCAGTTCTTTTTCAAAAACATCCTGAAGATTTGAAGCCGGATCTGTACTAATCAGAAATACCTTCTTCCCATGATCTGCAAGATAAACGGCTGTTGCACAGGCTGTCGAAGTTTTACCGACACCTCCTTTTCCTGTATAAAATAAATATTTGGTCAATTCTACTGTTTCTGGTCTGAATTTCGGATACATTTTATCCCTCCTATAAATGATTGAGTTATCAAATGATTATAAAATTTATTCTCCTTCCAATTAATGAGTAATCCAAGATTTGTCATATTCTTCAGATGCCTCGATAGATTTGACTGGTTGATTTCCGTAATATATTCAATCTCACAGACACACATCTCACGTTTATTGAGGAGGTTTAGTATTCTTTTCTTTGCAGGAACCTTGATCACCAGTTTTTTGTTTGTCCTGGTGAAAGCTTTGGCACCAACCTTTTTCAGTACTTTGGATTTCATCGTAATTTTCTTTAAGTTTTTACAACCATAAAAGGCTTTTTTGCCAATAGTTTTTACATTTTTTCCAATCACTATGGTGGTAACTTTTTTGTTATTTTTGAAAGCATTGGCGGAAATCGCTGTCACTTTACAGTTTGTCTTTCCGATTTTAACAGCAGACGGAACAGTGAGCTTCGCTGTTTTCTTCCCTTTGATTCCCAGATAAGTAGCGGTACCACCATTTGCAGTTACAGTGGTTACTTTATACTTACCATTTCCGACAACATAGGTTTTTCCTTTGACCGGAGTATGTGTGGAGGATGCTGCCGGAATCGTCACAACCGAATTATTATCTGTTGTTGGTTCCGTATTGTCCGGTTTTGTTTCCGATGGCTCTTTTCCAGTCTCTGCACTCGCTTTTTGATGGGTTTTTGGCAACACTTCAAAATCTATTTTTGCATCAGGATTCACATAATTCATTGTTCCGGTATCCTGAAGGCTGGAAATTGTGCCAGTATTGATGTCTACTGTTACCGTATTTATTTTAATGCATTCATCAGTTACTGTGATTACATCGTATACCGGCATTCCAGGTGTTCCTGTAATGTCTGCGTATCCCGGAATTGTTGCATTGGCATTATCCTGTTTTGATGCACAACCTCCACATTCCAGATATACGGTTCCATCTTTATCTTCTTTTCCATTTTTTAATGCTTTTGTTCTGATGTAAGAATGATCATGTCCAAACAAAACCAATTCTACATTATATTTATCAAAGATCGGTGTAAATGTATCTGCTAAATCGGTTGAAATTCCTGCACCGCCATACGGGCCTCGATGAATTGCTGCAATAATATATTTTTGCTTTGTATTTGCCAGATCTTTATCTGCCCATTGTGCCTGCGCTTTCAGTCCATCCCCCTTACACTCAGAATTTAATACAATAAAATGTGCTTTCCCATAATCAAAGGAATACACAGTACCCGGTGTCACACCTTCTGCTTCACATGCATTCGGGACGGAAAAGTGTTCTCTGAATGCCCATGCTTTATAGGAAGAGGTTTCCTCGTGATTACCAATTACCGGAATATATGCGGTGTTTGCAAACATGGACTGAGATTTTCCAATAAACCATCTCCACTCATCTTCGAAATAATTGGTATCAACCAGATCTCCGGTTTCCATAATAAAAGAAGTGTGATAAGTATCATTCATTTTCGTAATTGCTTTTTGGAAAATATCATATCCATCTTCCGTTTTAGACTGACTGTCAGATGCCCTTACAAAGGTGAAATCATCGGACAAACTTCCTGTTGTGAAGGAATATACAGAAGATTTTACATTCCCGCAGACTGCCTGATAATAGTATTTTGTATTTTTTGCAAGTCCTGTTGCCTCTGCCTTAAATACACTTGCTGTTTTCTTAACATTTAAAGTTCTCGTTGCATTAAATGTCAAACGATTCGACATATCCTCTTTTGTTGAAACATTTACGTATCCTTCTGAAAAGCTTTCCGGCATCTGCCATATAAATTGTCTTGTGGATTCCACATTATTCCCAAAAGTATTTGTGAGCACATTAATCTCGCTGTCGCTCAAAGAGGTAGTTTCCTGAAACTCCGGCATCTCCGAAGCTTCCCATGCCCCGTCTCTGGTGGTTCTTGGTTCTGCCCATTTCAGATACGCTTCATCGGTTGCATTATATTCAATGATTACAAAATCTCCATCATCTTCACCTACAGCGTTGCAGTCTGTATCCTGAAAATCGATTCGTCTGACTGCCTTTTTTGTTGACTGACTGTCCGTTGCATATCCTTCAAAAGCCAGTGCTTTCTGTTCGGTCAAGCCATCATTTCCGTTCACTCCAACCAGATCCACATATCCATCTTTTAAAGGTTTCTTTGTTGTATTGTCAAATACATCGTTATCGGTTAATAGCTGCTGATTACTCATTAACGCTACAGCAACGCCTTTACCATTGATTGTGACATCATTCCACTGCATGTCCCCTTCCGGTACAGTATAGTTAGAAGGGGTTTTATCATCTTTGTATTTTTTTGTTCGAATTAAATATGAGGAACGTGCCGGTATACTGCCGGTCAGATCCAGTTTATGCCATCCGGCAGCATTTTTATCATCTCCTGTAGAACCCTCATATTGAATGGACCATGTAGATAAATCCACATTTTCATCGGTAGGATTGTATAATTCAATAAATCCATGGGAGCCTGCTCCTTTATTGTTTCCACCACCGTAGACCTGATTGATAACCACATGTTCCACCGATACATCATAATTACCAGATGCATTATATGGTGTTCCTGCTTCAACAGTTGCGGCATTTACCTGATTTGGATGATTTGGAAATGCAATTCCATTAAGTCCTGTCGCTACGATTCCTGCAATAAGAAAGGTACTTATTGCTTTACTTAAATTTTTTCTCATAAAAATCCTCCTGTTATGCTACCCTTAAAAGAATATTATAGATATTATCTTGAGGTAGTATAACAGAAGGGCTTCAAATTCCTGTCATTATAAGGTAATTCTTTTGTAAATTATTTGCAAATTATCATCTCAGTAGGGGATACCCCTTCCTCAAATGTGTAAAACATTAGGAAAGGGACTGTTCTCCCCAGTAGTAGGTTGAAATCCCCTACTGAGATGAGCCTCCGGCGGATGGTTATGGTCACCAGCTTCGACACCACCTTGTAACCGTTTAGAATTTGTAAGGAGGATTTCCTGAAAAATCAGCAATCACTCCATGTGGGTTCTCAAGATAGAACACTTCAAAAATAGGATTGGATGCTTCCTGATACTGTCCTTTCACGATAGGATTTGCCATGCAGGCTTCCTTTACTTCCATGTTGTTCTCAAAAACAGCCTTACCTGCAAGTCTGATCCATGCATACTCAGGGGATGAAACAGAAATCTCTATTTCCGGATTTTCCATCATATCTTTATATACATCCTTTGTGTTATTGGTGCAGAACCAGAGTTTGCCCTCCTTCTCGAAGCAGAACATAAATGGACGACACTTAGCCTTTCCATCTCTGCCTACTGTTGCCAGATACTGAACTGGATTTGCATTTAAAAATTCTACTACTTTCTGCATGATATGTACCTCCTGAAAATTTTTGTTGTAATGATTGTGATTACATCTAATGGTTGTACTTTATCATCTTTTTGATGTAATGTCAATAGTTACATTAAAATTTTGTAACCTTCTTTATTACATCAATGAATTATATAAAAAGGCTCCAGGATTTTACCCCAAAGCCTTTGTTTTACTGTTCCTTTGAAATCCAAAGTTCTGTATCTTTTTTCACATCAGCCAGCGTTATGGCGGCAAGTTCTCTCTCCATTGCCTCCTGCACTCTTGCAAGCTTATCATCCAAAACATGATGAATATTTCTTCCAACCGGACACTTCTGATTCGGATTTTCATGAAAGTGAAATAATTCTTCATCCGGTGTACATTCTACTGCTCTGTATATATCCAAAAATGTTATTTCATCCAATGGCTTTGTTATTACTACACCTCCGGTCCCTCTTAAAACCTTTATAAGTCCTGCCGCTTTCAACTGCTGTAACAATTTTCTGATAATAACCGGATTGGTTCCAATACTTCCTGCCATAAAATCACTGGTCATTTTCTGATCTGTAAATGTATCAATACAGGCAAACATATGGATTGCCATTGTAAATCTACTGGATATCTGCATGTCCGGCACCTCCGTTTCAACAATTATCATATCAGAATCTTGTTGTAAATTCAATGTCTTTACCCATATGGTCGGTACCTTTTCTTTATTTTTTTCTACTCTGACTATTTTTCTTATGCTCTACAATTTCTTCTGACCAGTTACCATCAAATATTTCTTCCATGCTTTCTGCCTGTACTGCTTTTGACACTGCCCTGCCCACGGCTTTGAAATTGATAGCAACACCTTCCGGGTCATTTTCATATGTCACAGAACGGTTACGGGCAATACCGATCTTTTCCGCTTCTTTCCCTGCATCAATATTGGCACCAAGGAATAAAAATTCCCATCCACACTCTTTTTTTGCACTGATCATTCTCCGGATCTGTTCATATGTAAAATTCTCACTGGAATTTTCCAATCCATCCGTCGTAATAACAAAAATGACTTTTTCGGCTTTGTGAGCTTCAGGAAGATGTTTCTGGACATTATCAATCTTTTCAATCGCTGCCCCCACTGCATCCAGGAGTGCCGTACAGCCTCGGACATAGTATTCTTTTTCAGTCAAAGGCTCGATAATCTCAATCGGGAAACGATCATGAATGATCTCCACCTGATCATCAAATAGCACTGTTGTCACATTCACTTGTTTTCCTTCTGACTTTTGTCTCGCAATCATTCCATTAAACCCACCAATAGTATCGCTTTCAAGTCCTCCCATGGAACCACTTCTGTCCAAAATAAAAACCAACTCAGTTAATCCTGTATTCATGTGATTACTCCTTTCCTGACCTGTTTTTCAGGTCATTGTGGCATCCCTTTGCGGGATTACCTCTCTAAATCGTTATAATCACATTTTATATACAGAATCAACTGCGTTGGTCGCATACCAGGCGACATTGATATTTCGCCTGTACTTTTTACTTAACCAAATACCGGCTGCCCATAAGCATACAGCACATCATTGATTTCAAACATATCATAGATTTTATTCTGCAAAAAATATGCCACAATAATATCTGTTTTGGAACTTCTGGATAGTGCAAATCCGGCACTGCGAAGCAAATCCTTTGTTTCATCCAGGGATAACTCCAATGCTATTGTAAAAGCCAGTACTGTTTTCTTATTTGGTGCATAGTTTACATCTTTTCGGATCTTTGAAAAATGTCTTCGGTCAACATAAGCTTTTGTATAAACTTCAGAATCTTTCAATCCCCTCTCATCAATCATGCGAAGAAGACGCTGGGAAAATGTTTCTTCCATCTGACTCATCAGATCATCTATGTTCCGGTTCGTCGCCATTGTCTGCGACATTTCTTTAGTAATCTTCGTTTTTTTCATGCTGCTCACATCAAATACTTCGGGAGCAGACATAGCTATCTTCTCATGGACATCAGGTGCTTCCTGCTTATTCTGTTCCTTTCTCTTTTCCCGGAAGCTTGTTATTTTATCAAAGATGGATTTCATTTCTTCATCCATCTTAATATCATCCGTCCCCGGCTCATAATATTTGTCTATGTACTTTCCAACTTCCTCAATCAGTTCTTTGTTTGCCATATACTTCACACCTGCCTTATTATTATATTTTCCTATTATAAATCAACTGTTACTTTAAATACCACTGTTATATAAAAATATATCAGCCATTAGTTCTCTCCCGGTCGCATGTCAGGCGACATTTTGAAAAAGGAGTGGGCATCCTTTTTGGAAGAAAATTTCAATGTTTCATATGGCAACTGTGTTTGTTCACAGGCTTGTTTCATCGTAAACATATTTCCCCTCCGAAATACAAAAAAGTACTTGACCGGTAGCTACTACCGGCTGATACTGCACAGTCCTATTTTAATGAGGAGGAAGTGGGCTCTGCCATCAAAAAAAGTGGAATTCCCCGTGAAGAGATTTTCCTTACAACCAAATATTATGTAGAGGTTAAAGGCGATACAGAGGTTGACAACGGGCCTTTTTAATTGCTAAAATATAGATAGTGGGGTGAAAGATATGGATTTAAAAAAAGTTTGGACAGCAATAATCGTGATACTTAATGTAGTATTTGTTTGTTTACTATCGTCCGCATTGTCTGAGTCGAGGGATTCTTCAGATATCGATACAGATACATATACATACCGCTATCAGCCTTCAACACAATCAAATACATATGATTCAGAAAATTACAATTACAAATCAAATACATATGATTCAGAAAGTGACAATTACAATAGTAGTTTCGGATCATCTTCCGGTGGAACCGGCAGCTACAACGTAGACCCGGATGATTATGATAATCCGGACGATTTCGCAGATGATGCTTATGGCAGCGATTTCGATGATTACGATGATGCTTATGATTACTGGGAAGATTATTGATTATTTAAACATAAGGTGCCGTAGATGATGACCATTACCGGCGACAACCGGCTATGCAGATCACCAGACACGACACCACCTGACCCATGCATATTATTAAGAAAAAATGCAAGAAAATTTTTGTTTGACTTTTCCCAAAAAGAAAAATATAATAACTCTTGAACGAGTAGCAGACTAGCGTAAATCCAGTTTTGTTACTCGTTTTTTGTGTACCTACTGTCGCACATTAAAAATATATAATGCAGTTAAAAGTGTGTAGCTTATCAGCGTAAGTCCAGCTTATGAGATAAGTTCGCACTTTTTTTATGCACAAAAAGGAGGATTAAGTTAATATGGTAAAAAGTAACAAGATGAAGGAGATGCCGGTAAATAAGCTCATGATTCAGATGGGAATACCGATGATTTTATCTATGGCATTGCAGGCCGTTTACAACATTGTCGATAGTGCCTTTGTTGGAAACATGAGATCAGGAAGTGAAGCGGCCTTGAATGCACTTACACTCGTGTTTCCTGTTCAGATGCTAATGGTAGCAATTGGAATTGGAACCGGTGTAGGAACCAACGCTCTTCTTGCGAGAACACTGGGACAGGGAAATACCAAAAAGGCAGCAAAAGTTGCAGGAAACAGCCTGTTTTTAGGAATCATCATTTATGTGATATGTTTGTTGTTTGGAATTTTGGGAGTAAAAGCATACATTTCATCACAGACAGTTGATCCAGAAGTTATTTCAAGGGGAACAAGCTATCTTAGAATATGCTGCGTGATTTCATTTGGAATTATTTTCTTTTCATTATTTGAAAAACTGTTACAGGCAACAGGGCATTCCCTTTATTCTACAATCGGTCAGGTTGTAGGAGCAGTGGTAAATATTATTCTTGATCCAATCATGATTTACGGTATTGGACCTGTTCCTGAAATGGGCATAGAGGGTGCTGCATATGCAACGGTAATTGGGCAGGTCGCATCCGCAGTGCTGTTATTTATTTTCCATATAAGATTGAATACGGAATTTGAGCATGGCGTAAGGTATATGAAGCCATATGGCGGAATAATCAGGGAAATTTATGCCATTGGACTTCCGGCAATTATTGCACAGGCACTTATGTCCATCATGGTTTATGTGATGAATCTGATTTTGAAGTTTAGTCCTTCGGCACAGACTGCATATGGATTGTTCTATAAAGTACAGCAATTTGTATTGTTCCTTGCGTTTGGACTTAGAGATGCAATCACACCAATCATTGCTTTTTCATACGGAATGCATAGCAAAAAGAGAATTCAGGATGGAATCAAATATGGATTGATCTATACAATTCTACTTATGATTGTTGGTATGGCAATTACAGAAATTTTCCCGGGTGCTTTTGCAACTTTATTTAATGCCAGACAGTCAAGAGAATATTTTATCAAAGCAATGAGAATTATATCTATCAGTTTTATTTTTGCCGGAATCAATGTAGCATATCAGGGAATTTATCAGGCACTGAATGGAGGTGTTGAGTCTCTTGTGATTTCATTGCTCAGACAGCTTGTGATTATATTACCATTGACAGGCATTTTCTCTATTTTTGTCAGAAACGGCCAGATGGAAGTTTCACTGATCTGGTGGGCATTTCCGATAACAGAGATTATTGCATGTCTGGTGGGATATATATTTTTAACGAAAATCAGAAAAAACAAAGTAGAAAGTTTAAGTTAGTCACGTGGTGTCGTAGCTGGTGACTTTAGCTCCTTTTCTGGTGGTGTCGTAGCTAGTGACCATTACCGGCAACATCTGGCTGTGCGGCTCGCCAGCTACGACACCTTATATTGTGGAATGACAATGGATATTTCCTTTATACCATTTTCCGGTCTTTGTAAAATCATTTACATTAACATTCATATAAACTCTTCTTTCTTTGTAAAATTTATCAAGAAAACACTTCCATCATTCTTTCTTCTTCAAACTGTCTGGAATAAAGCTGATAATAAGAACCCTTCTTTTTCATGAGATCCTTATGAGTCCCCTGCTCCATTACTTTTCCATCCTTCATAAAGAGAATCAAATCTGCATTTCGTATGGTGGAAAGACGATGGGCAATCATAAAAGAAGTATGACCGGCCAGTAATTTATCTGTTGCTTTCTGGATCAGCTGTTCCGTCCACGTATCTATCGATGAAGTCGCCTCATCCAGTACAAAAATAGACGGTTTTGCAAGGACAGCCCTGGCAAAGGAAATCAATTGCTTCTCGCCTGTGGACAATCGATTTCCTCCTTCTCCCACATAAGTGTCATATCCATGCTCCATTTTTTCAATCACTTCATGAACATATACCTGTTTTGCTGCTTCTTCCACTTCTTCGTCCGTTGCATCAAGTCTTCCGTATCGTATATTTTCCTTAATCGTTCCGGAAAATAAATGAGGATTTTGCAGCACATATCCAATCTGACTGTGAAGCCAGAGCTGAGAACGCTCCCTGTAATCTTTTCCATCAATGAGAATATTCCCTTTTGTCGGTTCAAAAAAGCGGCCTACCAGATTAACAACCGTAGATTTTCCGGCCCCGGTCTCTCCCACAATCGCAACTTTCGTTCCCGCTTTTATATGTAATGAAAAATCTTCCAGCACATTTTCCTTTCCATCCGGATACCGAAATGTCACATGACGAAGTTCAATCTCTCCTCGAATCTTTTCCCAGTTCTCTTTTTTCGGATGAAGCGAATCTCCATATACCTGTAAGATTTTCTCATCATCCACTACATTTGGTTCCTGCTCCAACAGATTCGTCACACGCTCAATATTCGCCTGGCAGGAAATAAAATCCGATAACAGCCGGGCAAGCTGCTGAATTGGTTCGAAAATCCCGACCGCATAGGATAAAAATACAGATAACGTTCCAAGAGCAATCACCTTCTCTAAAACCAGATAGCCGCCCCGGGCAAGCACATAGGCAGTGACAGTAGAACTAAAAAATAAAATAATGGGCATATAAATCGCCGTTAACTTTGCCAGGGTCATAGAACTTTCTTTCATCTTCCTGGTTGTTTCCTGAAATGCAGTGTCATTTTGCCCCTCAATTCCCAGAGTCTTACTGGTAGATACTCCTGTAATTCCCTCGTTATATGCTCCTGTTATTTCAGAATTGCATTCTCTTACTTTCCTGTTCCAATGGAGCATCTTACTTTGAAACAAACCGGTTACAAGAGCAAGAAAAGGAACAACCAGAAGCACAACGGCTGCCAGTTTTACATTGAGGCAAAACATAATCACAAAAACGCCAATGACATAGACCAGAGCCCAGAACATATCCACCAGGCCCCAGGCCAGAACAGAAGCGATCTTTGCTGTATCGCTCATCACTCTGGCATGGATATACCCGACAGGGGTTGTATTATAATAAGAAAAAGATAATTTCTGAAGCTTTTCAAACATAGCTCTTTTTAAGTCTTTTCCAACATTCATCTCAATATGAATCGCCGCTCTTACACTGAAAAAAACACTGATCGTCTGAATGACGATGACCGCTATGTAAGTGAGGGTAAATAGCCCAATTCCATTTAATGTATCCGGCACAATAAAATGATCGATGGCATAACTTTGAAACAAAGGAACCAGCACATCAACCGCAACCAGAAGCACATTTAAACTAATGGTCGTCATAAAATATTTATAATAAGGACGAAAGAAAGGAATCATCTTTTTCCAGGTTTTAAAGTGAAATGACTGATGTTCCATCTTCCTCACCTCCTTCCAGTAATGTCCGGTCATCCTGACTCATCTGAATCTCATAAATTTGTTTGTAGATTCCTTCCTGATGAATCAAATCATGATGGGTTCCTCT
>JALFIK010000058.1 GCA_022776205.1 Eubacterium sp. | reverse complement strand
AAGTTCCCTCCGGCCCATATTGAGCGTACTGACATGCAGTATTTATATACAGATGGCGACTTATATTATTTCATGGATGTGGAAACATTTGATCAGATTGCACTGAATGATGAGATGATCGGAGATTCTTTGAAATTTGTTCGTGAGAACGATATGGTTAAGATGATTTCTCATAACGGAGAAATCTTTGCAGTGGAACCACCGATGTTTGCAGAGCTTGAAGTTACACAGTGTGAGCCGGGTGAGAAGGGAAACACTGCAACAGGAGCAACCAAGCCATGTACTGTTGAGACCGGTGCAGTTGTTTACGTACCTTTATTTGTTAATCTCGGAGATAAGTTAAAGATTGATACCAGAACAGGTGAATACTTATCCAGAGTATAGTTTTTTGTTCGCTTAGAACATGAATGGAATATGTTCCTTATATCAGAAAAGCAGGCGGAAATCATACAGGTGGTTTTCGCCTTTTATCATAATCAGACTGTTTCTGGGAGATATATTTTTTCTACACACATCATATTCTTCTCACAGGAGGTAATATATGAAGAAAAAGAAATTTAAAATGATTCGAAATATTGTTTCCATATTTGTTGTCGTTGTTCTTTTGTTCGGAATATTTGCCATTGTAAGAAACCTGACTGCAACGGCATCGACAGATAAGCTGAGCAAAACAAAAAAGAATACGAAGACAATGGCGGAAGTATCCACGGAAAAAGCGGATAACAGTGTGCCGATGACCGAACTTACTGTCAGTGCGCCAAAAACCTCTATCCGGGTAGGGGAGGAGATGCAGCTTGCCATTTCCCACAAACCTGAGAACGCCACAAATACGAAATTGAAATGGAAATGCAGTAAAGGCGGGATGGTCACGATTACAAAAGACGGTATTTTAAAGCCAACGAAGAAGAGCGGAAAAAATACTGTCACGGTAAAGGCATATGCGACAGACGGTTCTAAACTGAGCACATCTTTCCAGCTCCGGATTTACCCGGCAATCGATCCGTCAAAGCCGATGGTTGCCATTACATTTGATGATGGTCCGAATCCTGATACGACAAATATTATGTTAGATGCGCTGGAACAAAATTATGCGAAGGCAACTTTCTTCTGCCTGGGACAGAATGCGGGATATTATCCGGAAACGGTAAAAAGAGAATTCGATCTTGGGATGGAAGTGGCAACCCATACTTACAGCCATGTTCAGCTCACTACTTTAAGTAATGAAAAGCTGCAGGAAGAGATTGATAAATCCATGGATGCGATAAAAAAAGCGACGGGAATTTCTCCAACCTTGTTAAGACCACCATATGGTGCAGTAAATAAGAGCGTTTTGTCTGTGGTAGGTGAAAATAAGCTGTGCTGTGTTAACTGGTCTCTGGATACAGAGGACTGGAAGACGAAAAACGCGAATGCAACATATAATATGGTTATGAAAGCAACAGATGGAGATGTGGTTCTTCTTCACGATATCCATGAATATAATGTAGATGCAGTAAAACGTTTTGTGCCGGATCTGATCGCCCAGGGATTCCAGCTGGTAACGGTACCGGAACTCTATGCCGCAAGGGGAGAGACTCTGGAGGCGGGAACGATTCATTACCGCACGGATCCGACGACCCAGGAAAGCGAAGAAACAACGGCGGCTTCTTCTGAAGACGGAGCAGTACAAACAGATACGGAAGCGGAGACAACACAGGGAAATTAACAGATCTTAAATAAATTAAGAATCATAATAGGAGAAAAATCGGCAGAAAAGGAAAATTTTTCTGCCGGTTTTTTTCATCAGGAATGTTTTCCCCGGAATGAAAAATTCCATGATAGTTGTGTTTGTGCATCGGAAAAAAGGAGATTATCAGATGAAAGAAAGAAAAAAGGGGCGGTACCATAATGACTATAGTCCCAGATATCAGGAACCCTTTGATATTTATGAAAAAGCCAGAGAGCATATGAAGATTCAAAAACAAAAAGAGAGAGAACAAAAGGAAAAGTGAGAAAGACTAATTCTCACTTTCTTCTTTTTCCCTGTTGTTGAAAAGAAACATTGCCACAGAGGCAAGGATAATAATACCATATCCGATAAAGCTTAACTGATCCGGAATCTGTCCCAGGAATAAAAAGCCGAGAATCGTTGAAAAGATGATCTGGGTATAATCGTAAATTGAAATTTCACCGGCAGGTGCATATGTGTATGCCGCTGTGATTGTAAACTGTCCTCCGCTGGCAAATAATCCCGCAAGCATCAAAGCACCAAACTGGACAGGACTCATCGGATGGAAATCAAGAATCAGGTAAGGCAGAGTGACGAGGCAGGAGAAAGCGGAAAAAAAGAAAACAATAAATGGCCCTTTTACTCCATGAGTTCCCATAATCCTTACATAAGTATAGGCAATTCCGGCACCCATTCCTCCTAAGAGCCCGATGAGAGCAGGGATAAATGTAACGGAATTAAAGCCTGGTTTAATGACAAATAAACTTCCGATAAAAGCGACAAAAACACAGCCTGCCGCAAAAGGATGCACCTTCTCTTTTAATAAGAGAAAAGAGAACAAAATGGCGAAGAATGGGGAAAGTTTATTC
>JALFIK010000184.1 GCA_022776205.1 Eubacterium sp. | reverse complement strand
TTACGGTTTCATCCGCCGCCTTTTTAAAGAGGTGGATCCGAATGTGACAAAAACCCTGGCAGTTAATCTGTTTATTAATGCCAGCCTGGTAGGATGGAAACGGGAGGAAGAATTGAGAAATAAATATAACTGCAATATTCCATGGGCGATTCTTCTAGATCCCACATCGGCCTGCAATCTGCATTGTACCGGATGCTGGGCGGCAGAATACGGACATAAACTGAATCTTACCTATGATGAGATCGACGATATTATCCGACAGGGGAAAGAACTCGGTGTATATTTGTATATCTATACCGGAGGGGAACCACTGGTCCGGAAAAAAGATTTGATTCGTCTTTGTGAGAAACATTCGGATTGTGTTTTTTTGTGTTTTACGAATGCAACGCTGATTGATGGGGCGTTTGCAGATGAAATGCTCCGGGTGGGCAATTTTGTCCCTGCCATTTCCCTGGAAGGATTTGAAGAAGCAACAGACGGGCGTCGTGGAAAAGGGGTTTATCAGAAAGTAAAGAAAGCGATGGAACTGCTCCGGAAAAAGAAACTGGTTTACGGAATCTCCTGCTGTTATACCAGTGCAAATTATGACTCGATCACGTCGGAGGAGTTCTATGATTCCCTGATTGAAATGGGAGCCTACTTTGTATGGTACTTTCATTATATGCCGGTAGGGAACGATGCGGTTCCTGAGCTGATGCCAACCCCGGAGCAGCGTACCGGAGTTTATGAAAAAATCCGGCGCTACCGTGCAACAAAACCATTATTTGCCTTGGATTTCCAGAATGATGCAGAATATGTCGGGGGATGTATTGCGGGTGGTCATCGTTATTTACATATTAATGCGAACGGAGATATTGATCCTTGCGTATTTATCCATTATTCCGATTCCAATATCAGGGAGAAATCTTTGCTGGATGCACTGCGTTCCCCAATGATGATGGCATATCATGATGGACAGCCGTTCAATAAAAATATGCTTCGTCCATGTCCGATGCTGGAAAATCCGGAAAAACTCCGTGCCATGGTAGAGAAGGCCGGAGCGCATTCTACAGACCTGCAGTCTCCGGAAACCGCAGAACATCTTTGCGCAAAATGCGACCGGTATGCAAAGAACTGGCAGCCGGTTGCCGAGAAACTGTGGAAAGAAAACAGGGCAAAGAGAGCGCAAAAATGCGGAAATATGGATACAAAAGCCTGAATAGAGCGAAAACTCAGAAGTCGGAACCATCTTCTTTCAGCCAGTCCGGAAGGATTTCGACAAAAGTACATTTGTAGTATCGAATGAGGATTTCCCGGATTCCTTCTGGACGGAGCGATAGAGAGGAAGGAAAGCACGATTTTTGGCAATGACAGAAAAGATAGTTAATTTTATGATGTATTCTGACGTTTTCTCTTTATTAAGTAAATTAAAATGAAAATATGTTGACAATGTAATGACAGATGATATAATAGTTTCTAAACAAACAGTTTGAAAACAAAAGATAATCCCCGGGAAGGGGAAATTTTTTTATAATTGAATTAGCACTCTATATACAGGAGTGCTAACATAAAAAGGGGGAAGATTGCCGATGCCGGAACAAAGAGAACGTATGGATGCCAATGAACTCAGAAATTTTACAAACGAAATAACGTATCGCAGATACTTGATGAATAAGGGAAAAATTCAGGAACTTTTTCGAAAAATGACCCTTCAGGAGTATATTGCCCTTTATACGATTGCATCGGAAAGTGAGAAATCCTCAGGAAATGAGGGAAAAACATATTTAAAGGATTTATCAGATAAAATGCAGTTAACGATGCGCCAGACCTCGAAGATGGTTGGAAAATTGAAAGACAGAGGATTAGTGCTCTGGTCTTATGACGGTTCCGGAAGTGAGGGAACGTATGTGACAATTACGGATCTGGGGCAAAAATTATTCCAGGAACAGGAAACACTTCTGAGAGACTGTTATGGAAAAGTAATAAATAATTTTGGAAAAGAGAACCTGAAACTTCTGTTAAAATTGATGAAACAGCTGGATGATGTGATGTGCAGTGAATTAAAGGGAATCGAGGAGGAGGATTTCGATGGAAGCGATGACGAAATGGATGAATGATTATGCGGTGAAGAATGAAGCGGTCTGTCGAAAAAATGATTTTATCGATCCACGTCTTTTTGAAGAGTTTGGAGTAAATCTCGGACTGAGAGATGAAAGAGGAAAAGGTGTTTTAACAGGACTGACCAGAATTTCCAAGATTATTTCCTCTCATGTAAAAGATGGGAAAAAAGTTCCCTGTGACGGGGAATTATGGTATCGGGGATATCGGGTGGAAAAACTTATCGGAGATTTGGGAAAAGACCAGCTTGGATTTGAAAAGATTGCCTATCTTTTATTAATGGGACAACTTCCATCGGAAGAAGAGGAGAAACAATTTCAGCAGGTGATTGGAAAATGCAGAACACTTCCGACAAACTTTACCAGAGACGTTATCATGAAAGCTTCTTCCGATGATATTATGAATTCTATGACAAGAAGTATACTAACTCTTGCATCCTATGATAAAAAAGCAAAGGATATCAGTGTCAGCAACTCATTAAGACAGTGCATCCAGCTGATCAGCGAATTTCCGCTTCTGGCTGCCTACGCATATCATGCTTATAATTATTATGAGAAGGGGCAGAGCATGTATATTCATAATCCGGATCCGACACTTTCTACGGCGGAGAACCTTCTGATGATGCTTCGACCGGATCAGAAATATACACCGGTTGAAGCAAAAGTTCTCGATACGGCACTGATTTTGCATATGGAGCATGGTGGAGGAAATAACTCTACGTTTACAACCAGGGTAGTTACTTCTTCGGGTTCTGATACCTATTCTACAATTGCTGCGGCCATGTCATCTTTAAAAGGACCGAAACATGGCGGTGCGAATATCAAGGTTATGGATATGATGGATGATATCCGGGCAAATGTGAAGGATTTTTCTGATGAGGAAGAAATTTCTTCCTATCTTAAAAAGATTATTGACAGACAGGCCTTCGATAAAAAGGGATTAATTTATGGAATGGGACATGCAGTATATACAGTCTCAGATCCAAGAGAAAGAGTATTCAAAAAATATGTGGAAGAGCTGGCAAAGGAGAAAGGCAGAGAGAAGGATCTGATGCTGTACGAGAATGTGGAAATGCTCGCTCCAAAACTGATTTCCGAAAACAGGAAAACCATGAAAATCGTAAGCCCGAATGTGGATTTTTACAGTGGATTTGTATACGATATGCTGGGGATTCCGCGGGAATTATATACGGCAATTTTTGCAGTGGCCAGAATTGTTGGCTGGAGTGCCCATCGTATGGAAGAGCTGATATGTACGGATAAAATTATACGTCCGGCCTATATGAGTGTTATGGATGAAAGATAAAGCCGGTGGGGAAAAAGCTTGGCATATGGATATTGCTTGCCGTATTTTGTCTTTTATATGGTTTTAAAATTCGTTCCATTGGTTCCGGCTCAAGATTTAAATTGGTAAAAATTTTTATTATATGGTATCATAAAGTATCGAATCTTTTAGATAAAAAAGCCAATAATTACAAAGGAGAATGAACATGAAAAAAATAAAAACTTTGATTGCGGTTTTACTGGTACTTGTTCTGGCTGTTCCGGCCGGGGTGAACGCTGCGGCTTACGATGATGATGACTATTATGATAGTTACGATGACCCATGGGATTACGATGATACATGGGAGGAGGAACCGGATCCGGATATGAGTGGGGTTACCCTGACACCGATTTCTTCCACGGTTTTTTATGAAGGAGACGAATACACGCAGGCGGCATACACAATGAAAGTCAGAATAAATAGTCCGGCTTATGTATTTAATGATTTTTCATATATTGAATCTGTTGATTCAACAAACAATTCTTTCTACTGTGACGTGGAAGATGTTAAAAATAATATTCTCACATTGAGCATTGAACCTTATTATTACATGGGAGAGGCAGCTTCCACGAATATTTACATTACAATAAACGAAAAGAAATTTCCTGCGATTCCGGTGACAGTCCAGCGTATTTCGCTCAATAAATCTTCGCTTCTTCTTTCCAAAGGGAAAACAGCAAAACTGAGTGTGCGATGTGGTGGAAAAGCATTCTCCGGGAAAACGGAATGGTGTTCTCTGAATAAAAAGATTGTATCCATCAGTAATACGGGAAAGATTAAGGCAAAAAAAGAAGGAAATGCGGTGGTTTATGCGAAGGTAAACGGGCACAGGGTCGGCTGTGCGGTTTCGGTGACTTCAAAAAAGAAGTGTGCTGCGATTAATACTGCTAAAAAAATTGTGAAGACAGGAAAATACAGTCAGAAAAAGAGAATGCAGAAAAAGTATTATGACTGTAGTTCCCTGGTCTGGAAAGCTTATAGGAAGAACGGATGTAATTTCGGAAATAAAAACTGGGCGCCGACCGCGGCAGAACAGGCAAAATACATGACGAAAAAACATAAGATGCTCGGAAAAATATCCTGGAAAAAAGTAGATAAAATGTATTATCGGGCCGGTGATGTCTGTTATAAAGTTGGTGAACCAAACGGCAGATACAAAAATGTATACCATGCGGAGATGGTGGCAGGATATGATTTTTGCTACTTTGACCAGAAGGGGAAACCGGTAGTGACCCTTTTGCCGGTGAGAGGATCATTTTATGGGGACAAGCATCTTATGGCAAGGCCGTAAACCGATCCTGTGACAGAATGTGGAAAAAAGACTTCCTGATATGATGGTATCTTTTCCCTGGTGATTTCCAATAATAAGGGCCGGATATAAAATATTGTACATTGTTCATGAAAATGATACAATGAAAAAAAAGAAGGAAGAAAGGGGTAAGAGTTATGGAACAAATTATTTTTCGTCCGAAGCTTTATAAGTTCAGCACATGTAAGGAATTTGCAGAAAATTTTCAAATTGGAAGCAATGATCTGGTATTGACAAACCGCTACATTTTTGAACCGTTTTTTGATGAGAAAACTTATCCGGTACAGGTGATTTTCCAGGAGGAATTTGGAAGCGGGGAACCGACGGATACGATGGTGGATGCGATTATCAAAAAGGCATCGGAGAAAGAGTATGACCGCATTATTGCCATTGGTGGCGGAACGGTAATTGATATCGCAAAAATCCTTGCTGTCACGGAAGGAGAATGTGTGGATGTTCTTTACGATAACAAAGATCGTCTTGAGAGAAAACATCACCTTGTGGCGATTCCGACAACCTGCGGGACAGGAAGCGAGATGACAAATATTGCAATTGTTAATCGGACGAGAATGGGAGTGAAAATGGGTCTTACTTCGGAAAGTATGTTTGCCAATGAAGCGGTGCTGATTCCGGAGCTTCTTAGCACACTTCCATTTGGGGTTTTTGCAACAAGTTCTATTGATGCACTTGTTCATGCCGTAGAATCGAGTCTTTCTCCAAAGGCAACATCCTACACAAAACTTTTCGGGTATAAAGCGATTGAGCTGCTTATTACGTCATATCAAAAACTGGTGAAAGAAGGAAAAGAAATCCTGCCGGAGATTATTGAGGATGTACTTACGGCAAGCAATTATGCCGGACTTGCATTTGGAACAGCCGGATGTGCGGCAGTTCATGCCTTAAGCTATCCTCTGGGAGGTACTTATCACGTTCCCCATGGAGAGAGCAATTATGCCATGTTTACCGGAGTTTTGAAAAATTATATGGAAATAAAAACAGACGGAGAAATTGCCGTGATGAATCAATTCCTGGCAAAACTTCTTGGCTGTGATACAGACAATGTTTATGATGAACTGGAAAGCCTGTTGAATCATGTTCTTCCGAAAAAGGCACTTCATGAATATGGAGTAAAGAAGGAAGAACTGGATACATTTACGGACAGTGTCATGGAGACACAGGGCAGGTTAATGGCAAATAATTTTGTTCCTCTTGACCGGGACAGAGTATACAAAATTTACAGCGAGTTATATTAAGGGATGAAGAAACGGGACCGTCTGCAGTTGCGATGAAAGATCGTTATTGCAACGGTCTCATTTTTACATTGTGTAAAAATGATAGTTTTTCAGGGGAAAAGATGGGCTATTTTGTGCATTAATACTTGAAATCCAAACTTACATGGGATAAAATAAGACTGAAGTTGAAATACTCAGAAATAAGACAGACAGTGAGGGAAAACCAATGGGGAAAATAGGAGTAATACTGGTTTCTCATAGCGAGTATATCGCAAAGGGACTTAAGGAACTGGTAAATGAGATGAACGACGGCTCTGTTCCGGTAATCGCTGCAGGGGGTGCAGACGGAGGAAGAATCGGAACGAGTGCAATTAAGATTCAGGAAGCGATTGAATCGATGGAAGACTGCGATCACATTCTGATTTATGCGGATCTGGGAAGTTCAATATTAAGTGCGGAGACTGCGATGGATCTGATTGAGGAAGAGCTGGCAGAGAAAGTGCAGATTGTTGATGCACCGATTGTGGAGGGAGCTTTGTCAGGTGTTGTTCAGGCAACGATTTCAGATGATGTGAATGAAGTGATTCGTGCTTCCGAGGAAGCCAGAGACGTACATAAAATTTGAAGGATATTTGGGTAAGGTAATAAGCCGGATAAAAATTCGGCAGCAAATAATATATTATGAATATGAATCAGGGAGGTAACGAAACATGGCAAAAATTAAAAGATTATTTAACGATCCATATGACATTGTAGAAGAGATGATCGACGGGTATGTGGGTGCACACAAACAGTATGTGAAGAAATGCGATCTTGACGAGGCACAGGGACGTGTTGTTGTTGCCAATGATGCCGGAACAAAGGATAAAGTAGGCGTGATTATCGGCGGCGGTTCCGGCCATGAACCTCTTTTTATTGGATATGTGGGAGAAAATTTTGCGGATGCTGTTGTAATCGGTAACATTAATACTTCTCCTTCTCCGGATCCATGTTATGCGGCAGCAAAAGCCTGTGATAACGGCAAGGGATGTATTTATCTTTACGGAAATTATGCCGGAGATGTAATGAACTTTGATATGGGTGCGGAAGAGGCAGAGGACGAAGATGACATTACGGTAAAGACCGTTCTTGTAACGGACGATGTGGTTTCATCTGATAATATTGAAGACAGACGAGGAATTGCCGGCGACTTCTTCGTATTCAAAGTAGCAGGTGCAAAGGCAGCAACGGGTGCAGATCTTGATGAGGTAGTCGCTGCAGCCGAGAAAGCCAATGCAAATACCCGTTCCATGGGTGTTGCAATGTCTTCAGCAACATTACCGGCAAAAGGTGGTCCGATCTTTGATATGGAAGATGGAGACATGGAAATCGGTATGGGTATTCATGGTGAGCCGGGAATCAGAAGAGGCAAGATTGATACAGCGGATAAAGTAATTGATGAGATCATGGATCCGATTTTAAAGGATCTTCCGTTTGTGGAAGGTGACGAGGTGTATGTTCTGGTGAACAGTCTTGGAGCTACCCCGCTTATGGATCTCCATGTCTGCTACCGAAGAGTTGCTCAGATTCTTGAAGAAAAAGGAATCAAAGTATATAAAGCCCTTGTTGGACCGTTTGCCTGCTCCATGGATATGGCAGGAATGTCCGTTACTTTAATGAAGCTGGATGATGAGCTGAAAGAGTTAATGGATGCTCCTTGTGACACTCCATATTTTACACAGAAATAGCACATTTATGAAGGTTTTGAAAGCAGCCTGCCGAAGGGCAGGCTGCATAAATTATATAAAAGGACGAGAAAGATGAGTGAATATATTTTAGAGAAAGACTATTTTGTAAAAGTAATCAGAGATCTTATTGTTTTGGCAGAAGACAGAAAAGATTATTTTACTGAACTGGATTCCGCAATCGGTGACGGAGATCACGGAATTAATCTTTCCATCGGATTTCGTGAAGTAAGTAAAAATATCGAGACATGGAAAGACGACAGTATCAAAGACTTTTATAAAGAGGTGGGAAAGGCCCTTTTAGATAAAGTCGGTGGCTCTTCCGGACCGTTGTATGGCAGCTTTTTTATGAAATTCGGAATTCCGGTAAAGACCAAGGGACCGGATGAGGGAGTTACATTTGGAGAATTCGTTGAGATGATGGAATCCGGTGTGGCTGTTATCAAAAAGCGGGGAAAATCCACGACAGGTGAGAAGACGATGCTCGATACCTTTGTTCCTGCCGTTGAAACATTGAGAGCAGAGTATGAAAAAGGAACGCCTGCCAAAGAAGCTATGGCAAAAGCAGTAGAAGCAGGAAAAGCCGGTCTTGAGTCCACCAGAAATATTGTGGCGACGAAAGGGCGTGCGATGCGTCTGGGTGAGCGTGCCATCGGTCATCTGGACCCGGGAGCCGCTTCTGCTGCAGAAATTTTAGAAGTTTTTTATAATAATATGCCGGATTAATTTCATACAGGACATATGAAAAAGGAAACAGGATGTTTGTCATACTGTTTCCTTTTTTTATAATCTCAGATGGAGAGTACATGAGTGGATGCCCATTTGATTCCGGCTTTCTTAAAAGAAGACAAAAGAAGTTCTTCCTCTTCCGGTTCGGCTTTCCAGGCCAGTCCGCAGCCGGCGGTAATTTCGCGGGGGACAGGAATAAGACGACCGGGCAGGCCGCATTTTGCGGCATGCCTGTCGGCGGCCATTGCCTGGATAGTTGCATCGAAGGCAATGATGAAAGCCGGTTTTTTCTTTTTTAACATGGTTTCACCACCAGATCCGCACCGGTCATTTTTTCTGCAATTACATACATATTTGTTACTTCGCCCACCTGCAATTTATCGGACAGCCCATAGAAATTCAGGCAGGTACCGCAGGTGAGAATCTCCACACCGGCCTGGGAAAGTGCTTTTAAGTCTTCTATCGATGCAGAGTTTTCGCAGGTGATTCGGGCACCGCTGTTGTAAAAGAGAATAGTGGCAGGAAGTTCATCCTGCTGACTGAGGGCATAAAGAAATCCCTTTAATAATGTTTTCCCCAGTTCCTCGCTGCCGGTTCCCATTTGATCGGAGCTTATTACGACAACAGTTTTTTTGGAAGAGGCCGGGGTAACCGGACAGAGTTCTGTTTCGACAGATGCCGCCTTATCCTGTGCGGCATTTTTTCCGGCTTCTTCGCTGATGGTCATTGTGACTTTATATTCCCCGTCACTGATTTTTTCTGAGAAGACTCCATAACCTTTCTGAACAGCCATTTTTGTCAGGTTTTGGACGGCAATTTCGTTATCAACGAGGGTTTCCACGGTGCCGGCTCCCTTTAATTCACGAATGGCATTTTTCGTTTTTACAACTGGAATCGGACAGGCATCGCCCAGAGCATTTACTTTTATCATCTTTTTTGTCCTTTCTGTATCAATTTTTAATTATTCACCGGTAACAAGAATTTCCGGTGTTGTTTTTTCTGTTACATTCCCCACAATTTCAGCAGGCAGTCCGACGGATCGTAATTTATTTCTGAGGGCTTTGGCATCTTCTTTTGGCAGAGCAATTAAGAGGCCGCCGGATGTTTGGGGATCAAATAAAATTTCTTCCATTGCAAATGAGACATTTTCAAAACGGACATAGGGTCCTGTAAAATTCCGGTTTCTCTGTCCGGCCGCTGTGAGAAGAAATTCGTCGGCATGGTGAAGTGCCTCTGTAAAAATCGGAACTTTTTGTGCATGAATCCGGCAGGACAGTCGGTTATCCATCATCTCATGCAGGTGGCCGAGAAAACTGAAGCCGGTTACATCCGTACAGGCATGAATTGAGAAATCCCGGCAGCATTCTGCGGCTGATTTGTTTAATGTTGTCATGGATTCGATCACGGCATCCATGGCTTCCCCGGATGCTTCTTTTACCCGGTTTGCCGTGCAGATAATTCCCACACCGAGACGCTTTGTGAGAATCAGGGCATCACCCGGCCTGGCCCCGTTATTGGAATAAATTTTATCGGGATGCACAATACCTGTCACAGACAGACCATATTTCACTTCCGTATCCGCAATGGAATGCCCTCCGGCCAGAGTGCCGCCTGCCTCAATCACCTTTTCGGCACCGCCCCGCATAATTTCTCCGAGAATATTTAAATCCATTTTTTCAGGAAAACAAACAATGTTCAGAGCGGTTTTTACTTCTCCGCCCATGGCATAGATATCACTTAGCGCATTTGTTGCTGCAATTTTTCCGAAAATATAGGGGTCATCTACCATGGGAGGAAAGAAATCCAGAGTCTGGACAAAGGCAAGATCATCTGTGAGACGATAAACTGCCGCATCATCTTTACTGTCATATCCTACCAGAAGATTTCCATCAGCCGGTCCCTTTGGAAGGCGTTCCAGCACATGGCTTAAAATTCCGGCACCCAGTTTTGCAGTGCAGCCGCCCCCTTTACAAAATAATTTCTCCTGTTCCATTTCAGGTCTCCTTTTTGTATTTTAGTAATTTTAGTTTAATACATTATCGGAACGATGTAAAATATAGAGTTTCGATAAAACAAATAATTATATTGAAAAAAACGATATAAATGGTAGACTATCAAAAAAGGAGGTTTTTATGGATATACATCAGCTTAAAGTATTTGTGAATGTGGTGGATGCCAGGGGCTTTTTATCAGCGGCGAAGAAAATGCATTTATCGCAGTCTACTGTGAGCGCACATATTGCATACGGATATCCTTGCTCTCCACGAGAAGGCTGTCCGGGAGGTAAGAGGGGAGGAGAACCTTCTTTTAAAAATCGGTACTTCATCTGTTCCGTCTCAGTATATTCTTCCGAAAGTGGCGGGTGCTTTTTTGGAAAAAGAAAAAGGAATACGGATGGAAGTAGTATGTCGTGACAGTATGAAAATAATTGAGAGAGTGGAGGAGGGAAGTCTGGATCTTGGGTTTGTGGGGACAAAGACAGAAAGTGTATGCACCTTTTTTCCTGTGGCAAAGGACACCATGGTCCTGGCTCTTCCGGCGACAAAAGAATACAGGAATCTTTTGGAAAAGGGAGATCTGGCGGAAATATTAAAATGCCCTTATTTAATAAGAAAAGAAGATTCAGGCACTTTGCGGGAGTCAATGGAAAGTCTGTCCGAACTTGGACTGTCGGAAAAAGATCTGAACATTTCCGTGATTGTAGATAATGCTGAGACACTACGCCATATGATTGTGGAAGGAATCGGTATATCTATCGTTTCGCGCCATTCGGTTTCTTCCCTGTACCGACAGGAAAAAGTTCTTATTTATCCCTTACCTGCTGAAAATTTCTCCAGAAATATTTATCTCGTATACCGTCCGGAGAATTTTCAGCCGGAAATACAAAAATCTTTTATCCGATTTGTCATGGAGTATTTTACTACTTGATTCTACTCGGGGTTATTGCCATAGTTTTGCCGGAAGCCAGACAGTGAGGGTTATCGAAAAATGGCTCCAAATTCTTCCTGATCGTAGATACGCAGAAGCTCGTGAAGTCCTTCATTGATTTCTTCCCGGCTGAAATCTGCCTTTTCGAGTACGTCATCATCCAGTCGGTTCAGGTCATAATAAAAAAACAGACCGACTTTTAAGATATCCGGATTGATGGGACTGGCATATTCATACAGAAGGTCTTCGGCATCATTAATTTTACCTTCCTGTATCAGTTGCTTTAACTGCGGATAGATTACATTATCTTCAATCAGTCCTTTTTCGGAATCGAGAAACTCATCGGGACGGATTCCGTAAGCAATCCGTAAGTAGGATTCAATCAGTTCATTAGTAAGCCTTAAGTCAAAATCATTTCGAAGCATAGAGATAAAACCTCACTTTCTGTATTTCCATGTTTTTTATTTGATGGGAAATTACCCCATTTTCCAGCGAATAAACCTTGCATATTTGTATCAGTGACTGTGATGATTATACAATGAATCGCTAATTTTTTTCAATATCCATCTATTATTTTTTCGTGAAGACTATTATAATAAGAGGAAAATACATTTCTAAAGAGAGAGGATTTGCAAAATGACAAAGATTGA
>JALFIK010000182.1 GCA_022776205.1 Eubacterium sp. | reverse complement strand
GTGGCTGAAGGGTCCGCACTCGAAATGCGGTAGGTCGGCAGTAACCGGCGCGAGGGTTCAAATCCCTCCATCTCCGTTTTGATTATAGAAAGAATGAAAGAAGGCGGCAGGACTTTTAGGTAAGTCATGCCGCTGTTTTTGATAGGTGAGAAAGTGAAAAATATTGTACTGGGCATTTTTGCCCATGTGGATGCGGGAAAAACAACATTATCAGAGGCGATGCTTTATAAATCCGGTGTTTTAAGGAAACCCGGGAGAGTAGATCATGGGGATGCCTTCCTGGATACAGATCCCATGGAGAAAGACAGGGGAATCACTATTTTTTCCAAACAGGCAGTTTTTACCCTGGAAGACAAACGGATTTTTCTTTTGGACACTCCGGGACATGTGGATTTTTGTGCAGAGACGGAAAGAACAATGCAGGTGCTTGATTATGCGGTGCTGGTAATTAGTGGGACAGACGGAGTGCAGGGGCATACCCGTACCCTGTGGAATCTTTTAGAGGAGTATAAGGTTCCGGTATTTCTTTTTATGAATAAAATGGATCAGCCGGGCGCAGACCGTACCCGGCTGATGCGGGAACTTCAAAAAAAGCTTGATGAAGGCTGTATTGATTTTTCCGTAGATAATGAGGAATGTATGGAAGAAATTGCCATGACTGATGAAGACGCACTGGACTCTTATATGGAAGAGGAAAAGGTGGAGCCGGCAAAAATTCAGAAATTGATCCGGGAGAGAAAAGTTTTTCCGTGTTTTTTCGGTTCTGCACTGAAGATGCAGGGGATAGAAGAACTTCTCTACGGTTTCAGACGATACATGATTCCTTTTTTCGGGCAGAAAGAGTTTGGAGCCAGAATATTTAAGATCAGTCGGGATGATAAAGGAGAACGTCTGACTTTTCTTAAAGTAACCGGGGGACATCTGGAAGTAAAGATGCCGGTGACAGATGCGGAGAAGATCAATCAGATTCGAATTTATTCCGGAGCAAAATATCAGATGGTAAAAGAGGCCGGGCCGGGCAGCATCTGTGCGGTCACCGGACTCTCCTCTTCCTATGTGGGACAGGGGATCGGAGCAGAAAGGGAAGATCATACTTCCTGTCTGGAACCGGTTCTTGCTTATCAGGTGATTTTGCCGGAGGGAACGGATGCCTCGAAAATGTTTCGGGAGTTAAAACAGTTAGAAGAGGAAGAACCCCTTTTAAATATTACATGGAATGCCGCTCTGGGAGAAATTCACATGAAGCTTATGGGAGAAGTTCAGACAGAAATTCTGCAGAGTATGATTGCGGAAAGATTTCATATTCCGATTACTTTCGGGCCAGGCAAAATTGCATATAAAGAAACGATACAGGAGCCGGTAATCGGAGTAGGACATTATGAGCCCCTTCGTCATTATGCGGAAGTCCATCTTTACATGGAGCCACTGCCTCCGGGAAGCGGGCTTGTTTTTGATACCGTCTGCAGCGAGGATGTGCTTGACAGAAACTGGCAACGTCTTATTTTAACGCATCTTAAGGAAAAAGAACATGTCGGTGTTCTGACAGGTTCGCCTATTACGGATATGAAAATTACTCTCACGGCAGGAAGAGCGCACCTGAAGCATACGGAAGGCGGAGATTTCCGTGAGGCAACTTACCGTGCAGTTCGACAGGGATTGAAATCGGCAAAGAATGTACTTCTTGAGCCGTGGTATTCATTTGTGATGGAAATTCCCACAGATCAGGTGGGGAGAGTCATGGCGGATATCGGACAGAAGTGCGGAAGTTTTCAGGGGCCGGGAACACCGGATGAGCAGGGAATGGTACGCATTTCAGGGATGGCACCCGTATCGGAAATGCAGGATTATCAAAAAGAGCTACTTTCTTATACAAAGGGGAAAGGGAGGATTTCTTATACGGTAAAAGGATACGCACCGTGTCATAATGCCGCGGATGTGATTGCTCGGATGGAATATGACAGCGAAAGGGATCTGGATAATCCGACGGGTTCTGTTTTTTGTTCCCATGGTGCCGGTTTCCCCGTAAGCTGGAATGAAGTTCCGAAATATATGCATATCAAAGAGGAACGGAGAGAAGAGGACGGAAACGAACAGGACAAGGAAGAAAAAAGCGGGCAGAATCTATCCCGGAAATTTTATTCCTCTTATGAGGAGGATCCGGAACTTCTGGCGATTATGGAGAGAGAATTTGGAGGCCGCCACAAGGATAAAGACAGGTATAGTGGATATCGACAGGAAAATACACCCGCGTCTGACCGAAGAGAAAGTACGTTAAATTTTGACAGACCACGGAAAAAATACCTGCTGGTAGACGGTTATAATATTATTTTTGCCTGGGAAGAGCTTCAGGAACTGGCGAAGGCGAGTATCGATGCGGCAAGGAGTAAACTGATGGACATTCTGTGCAATTATCAGGGCTTCACAGGCGATACACTGATTCTTGTCTTTGATGCATATAAAGTGAAGGGAAACATGGGAGAAGTACAAAAATATCACAATATATATGTGGTATATACAAAAGAAGCAGAAACAGCAGATCAGTACATTGAGAAGACAACCCACGAGATAGGAAGAAAGTATGAGGTGACTGTTGCAACATCCGATGCGCTTGAGCAGGTGATTGTCATGGGACAGGGTGCCTATCGGATTTCTGCCAGAGATTTTTATAAAGAAGTAGAGCGGGTGGAAGAGAAAATCCGTGAGATGAATGAGAAAGAACAGGGGAAAGGGAAAAATTATCTTCTTGACTATGCGAATGAGGAAGAAACTGCCCATCTGCAAGATGTGAGAATGGGAAAAACAAAATTTGGAGAGAAAATATGATTTTTCCTGTGAGATAAAGAAAAGACACGGCACTTTTTAGAGTAATGTGTCTTTTTTTTTGACAAAAAGTGCAAAACAAAATAGTTATTGTATGGATAATTTTATTGATGCTGCAATAAAATGCAATTATAATAGCATAATAGGGGAGGAAAGTCCGAACCAAATGAAAAGATAATGAGAGGTATTTATATGAGCGATTGTGAGAGAATCAGAAATTATGAGGAGAAAATAGAGAAATGTACAACAATGACGGATTTGCTTGTGGTTATGGCCTCCTGGCAGAGCTTTGCACAAAGCCACGCCCTGACGCAGGAAGAGAAAAAACCGGTGGATGAAGCTTATCTGAAAGCGGAGGAAAGACTGCTGCTGACAGTGAAAACAAGTCCTTGGTAATTATATGTTGCAATATATCAGAGATTCATTGGAGGGATACAGGATGAATGGGACAAAGGAGAAGATGGCACAAGCTTTTAAACGCCTGGTCTTAAAAAAACCATTTCAGAAAATTACGATCAGTGATATTGCAAAAGAAAGTGCGATGACCAGAGAAAATTTTTACTATCATTTTCGGGATAAATATGATATTTTACGGTGGATTTTTGACAGGGAGGTTGCCTCACATCTGCCTGCAGATGAAGAATCCTTTGATGAGTGGATCAGAGGGTTGTTTGAAAACACAGCAAGAGATTATAAATATCACCGAAGAATTGTAAAAAGTCTTGAGCCGGAGGATATTAAAAATGTGCTGTATCCTCTGTTTGAGAATAGAGTGAGGATTATGGTGGAAGAGTCGATCGATGATTCTGTCTGGAATTTGCGCCAGGAAAAAGAAGATTTTGTCGTTGATTTTTTTACAGATGCATTCCTTGGATTTTATATTCACTACGTTCAGGAGAATGAGAATCCCGACATTGATATTCTCGAAACAGGACTGGAATTTCTATTTGATCAATTTCTTTCGTTCGTAAGAAATTCTAAAGATGAAAATGAGGAGCAAGAAATCTGATAATTAGGTAAAGTACATAAATAAAATATAGTAACTATTACTAAGATAGTGCAAAATGCAGTATAAAATTGGAAAAAGTCAGCTTGATTCTGAAAAAAATTCGTAAGAAAACCGACAGATTTTCACAAAATTCTTACAATGTAAAAAGACAAATGCATTATAAAGTGTTATATTTAAATCAGCACTAGTGTAGAAAAATTATTAATTGAATAGGAGGAAATTATAATGGCTGCTTATCTTGGTGAATTTTTAGGAACCGCATTATTAGTATTACTTGGTGACGGTATCTGTGCCAACGTTAATCTTAACAAATCTGGTTTTAAAGGCGGCGGACTTGTTATCATAACACTTGGCTGGGGTCTTGCAGTTATGTTACCTGCAATGATCTTCTCTGGTATTTGTGCTGCATCTTATAACCCTGCTTTAACAATTGCTCTTTGCATTGATGGAACATTACCATGGTCTATCTGTGCTGGATACATCATTGCTGAAATGCTTGGTGGTTTTGTAGGTGCTGTTTTAGTATGGATTACATTCAAACCTCAGTTCGATGCAACAGAGGATGGCGCTTTAACAAGAGGATGCTTCTGTACAGCTCCTAGCGCAAGAAATATTCCTTACAACATTTTACAGGAAGCAATCGCTACTTTCTGGTTAGTATTCGCAATCAAAGGTCTTGGAAACTTAGGTGCTATCGACGGTGGAGTTGGTAAATTCCTCGTTGGCGCAATCATCGTTTCCTGTGGTATGTCCTTCGGTGGACTTACAGGATACGCTATGAACCCTGCCCGTGATACAGCACCTCGTATTGCTTACGCAGTATTACCGATCAAAGGTAAAGTTGATGCTGACTGGGGTTACGCAATCGTTCCTATCGTTGGACCTATCATCGGTGCTATCGTAGCTGTTTTACTTTTCAGCGTTATTCCTTGGGCATAGAATTTAATTAATTAGCTTTCAAGAGAGCGAAAGTACATAAAGATAAAAAAGATACCGGTTTTTAACCGGTATCTTTTTTTATGCAACAGGAGATGAAACAATTTCCTGTTACATAAATCAGTATGAAACTTCTCTCCTTGTTCTCAGACTTCCGGAGATCCGGACAGAATCCATGGTGCAGGCTTTGCCTCGAAAACATTTTTACTGTTTAGCTTGGACATGGAAATCTGAATGACTTCTTCCTGTTTAATATTATATTTTTTAAAGATACTTAAGATATCAGAAAGAATATTTAATTCAAGAGTATACACAACGAATTTCATCCGTGGATTAATTTTGAGAAGATTATTTACCTCTTCTTCAAAACGTTCCGTTGCGACTATGAAAGCCAGGGATGGAACAGGAAGATTTTTCAGGGACTCTCTGGAGGTATCTACAGTGATTGTGACGTTATGTAGTCCAAACTTGTTAATATTTTCTTCCATGGAATAACGGTCATGAGGATTATATTCCACGGCAATGATTTCTCCGTCATTTGCAATCATGGCGGCTTCTACAGCAATACTTTCTCCGCTGATGATGCATATGGTATCCTGATCGTCTAAGTGTAGTTTATTAATGATAACGGAACGGATTTCGCTGGCAACATAACGGACGGAGCCCTGAGAAAAGTTGTCGTTCTGAAGACCAATCTTATATGAACTGCGGGCGTTCTGATTAATAATAAGCATAACCGAAGGACCGGTAATCTCATAGTCGATTCTATCTGAAATTTTTCCGATATTTACATTTCCTTCCGGTTCGAGTCCTGTTTTAAACCAGAGATTGCAGTCGCCAAGACCGCTTTCCCAGAGTTCAAAGAAAAAGTTCGGATGTCCTTCATCAATGAAGACGAGAACTCTTTTATGGGTTTCAATCGTGGGAATCAGGTTTTTCTTTTTCTGGCTGATGTCAATCAGCTTAATCTTCTCTACTTCAAGGCCGGATATTTTTGAAAAATAGTCCAGCCATGACAGTATCTGCTGATTCGTAAAAGATGATTTTTTTGTCATGCATATGCCTCCCTTGTTCTTGATAATTCTAGTTTATTATAAGTGTGCTAAAAAGGCAAGATAAGCGTATAAGTAATTTTAGGGCAGATTCCTCCCAGGGAAAAAGCTTGCAAATTATGCCGTTTGGATGTAGAATTGAAGAAATATTCTGGATGAAGTAAAGGAGAAAACAGGGGAGGTAAGTATGAGAATATCGACGAAGGGGAGATACGCACTTCGACTGATGCTGGATATTGCGTTAAACAGTAAAGATGGAATTCCTGTTCGTGTAAAGGATATTGCGAAAAGACAGGAGATATCGGGGAAATATCTGGAGCAGATTATCGCCATACTGAATAAAGCCGGCTTTGTGCGGAGTATACGGGGGCCGCAGGGAGGATACCTGTTGACAAATCCGCCGGAAAAATATACGGTAGGAATGATACTTCGTTTGACGGAGGGCAGTCTGGCACCGGTTGCCTGCATTGAAGAGGAAGGGTTCTGCAATAGAATGGATAAATGTGTCACCGTAATATTATGGAGAAAATTGAATGATGCCATAAACGGAGTTGTGGATCATGTGACCCTGGCAGACCTTGAAGAATGGCAGAGTGAGAATATGGGAAACGATTATGTGATTTAAAAAGGACACAAGGATGATGATAGGACAGTATACACTATACAGATGGGTTTTGTACTTTTATATTTATTGTTTTCTCGGATGGGTTTTTGAATCCTGTTATGTATCGCTGATGAACAGGAAATGGGTCAACAGAGGATTTTTGCATGGCCCTTTTCTTCCGATTTACGGAAGCGGTGCAGTGATGATGCTTTTCGTATCTGCTCCTTTTAAGGATAATCTGATACTGACTTATTTTGCGGGACTTGCCGGAGCTACTTTACTTGAACTTGTGACGGGTATGCTGATGGAGGCTTTGTTTAAAGTAAGGTATTGGGATTATTCAAAGCAAAAATTTAATTTTAAGGGATATATCTGTCTGTCTTCTTCGATTGCCTGGGGTTTTTTTACGATTATCATGAATGAACTGATTCATCCTTGTATTGAGAAAGTGCTCACTTATGTCCCGAAGATCTGGGAAGACAGTATGATGACTATCGTGACGGTTTTACTGGTTTCGGATATCTGTTTATCTGTTCGCGATGCACTGAACCTCCGAAATATACTGGTGGGAATGGAGAATGTCCGCAGGGAAGTCATTATTTTGAGAAAGAGGGCGGATGTTGTCATTGCGGTTCTTGATCAGGAATGGAAGGAATATCTTAAAACACATCCTGCCGCAGAGAGAATAGAGGAAGTTGGGAAAGAGCTGGAAGAGCGTTTTACCCATGTGAAAAATATGTTTGCTGATGCAAACCGGCTGTCGAAAGAGCAAAGAGAAGAATTCCTTGAAATGAAGGAGAAATTTAGCCGGCTTAAATCAAGCAGCCTTCGTATAAAGAACAGAGGAACTGGTAATGTTCACAAGATGATCAAGGGAAATCCTTCCATGACTTCGTCAAAATATGGGCATTCGCTGTCATCTCTGAAGATGTATTTAAAAGATCAAAAATAATTATTTCAGGAAGATAAGGTGAGATTATGTTAAAAAAAATAAATGAGAATAAACATGTTTTGCTTTTACTGTATTTTCCGATCTATATGATTGCTTTTTCCTATCTGGAAAAAAGAGTAACCGATAAGATACATATTATAGATTGTTCTCTGGATCAGTATATTCCTTTTCTTGAAATATTCGTGGTTCCGTATCTTCTGTGGTTTTTATATATTGCAGTGACGGGATTTTACTTTCTGTTTCGGGAGAAGGAATCATTTTGCAGGCTGATGTATTTTGGAATGATTGGAATGACCCTGTTTCTGGTTGTTTCTTTTCTATATCCGAATGGCCTGGAGCTTCGGCCGGAAACTTTCCCGCGGGATAATATTTTCACAGACATGACAAAATTTGTATATGCCATGGATACACCGACTAATGTATGTCCGAGTATTCATGCCTTTAATTCCATGGGTGTGTTGTTTGGAGTAAGAAACAGTGAAAAGCTAAAGAACAGGAAGTGGATTCAGAATGGGGCGACGATTTCGACAGCACTCATTATTCTTTCCACCATGTTCCTTAAACAGCATTCTGTTGTAGATGTGCTGATGGCAATGGTCCTTTCCTATCTTTCCTATGACCTTGTTTATAATGGCAGATGGAATCATATTTTTCAATCTTTTGAAGAGGTAAGGTATAAATTTGCAGGGAATTATACGGGCTTTGGCAGACCGGGAAAAAGAATCGGAAAACAAAACAGATAATGAGTGGGGAAGTGCTTACAATGCGGAAAATAATTTTAATCGGAAGAAGTGAAGCTGGGAAAACTACACTGACACAGGCAATGAAGGGAAAGAAGATTGTCTATCATAAGACGCAATACATTAATCATTATGATGTTATTATTGATACACCGGGGGAATATGCAGAGACGAAAGAGCTGGCAGGATCTCTGGCAGTATATAGTGCAGAGGCTGATGTTGTTGGACTGCTGATCAGTGCTACGGAGCCCTTTTCCCTTTATCCACCCAATATAACAGCACAGGCGAACCGGGAGGTGGTTGGCATTGTGACAAAGTGTGATCACTGGGCAGGTGATCCGGAACAGGCTGCGGAGTGGCTAAGGCTTGCGGGCTGTAAGAAAATTTTTATGACAAGTGCATTTACCGGCGAGGGAATTGCGGAAATTATTTCGTATCTGAAAGAAGAACATGATGTGCTGCCGTGGGAAGAGGTGAAAGCCCAGTATGATACTCTCGGTTACGGTGATGGAGAATCAGAGAAGGAAATGAATATTAACGGTGTTTTGATTTAATTGCCGTACCGTCAAGGACACTGGAGGATTTCTTAGCGATGGAATCCTCTTTTTTTATGAAAAAAATATCTGCAGTTTCTGAACCGACCCTGGATTGTCAGATTTTAAATATGACGTTCCGGTTGGCGCATTTCCTGCAGATATCTTTACAAAAAAAGCTCCCTGCCGGACTTGTACCGGCGACCTACGCATTACGAATGCGTCGCTCTAGCAACTGAGCCAAGGAAGCTTGTCAAACTGACCAGATTATTCTACTACATAATCAAAAAAAAATCAATAACAAATTTATTTTCTTTCCGGAGATGTATTAAAATATAAATATAAAAAAGAGGGCATGCCTGTGTTACATGCCCCCTCCAATTAAAATCTTTAAATGGAATTATTCGCCAAAGTATCTCTTTAACAGACCTTCGAATGCTTTTCCGTGGCGGGCTTCGTCTCTTGCCATCTCATGTACAGTATCATGGATTGCATCAAGGTTTAAAGCTTTTGCACGTTTTGCAAGGTCAAACTTACCAGCGGTAGCACCGTTTTCAGCTTCTACACGAACCTTGAGGTTTTCTTTCGTGCTTGGGGAAACAACTTCACCGAGTAATTCAGCGAATTTAGCAGCATGCTCTGCTTCTTCAAAAGCAGCTTTCTCCCAGTATAAACCGATTTCAGGATAACCTTCACGATGAGCAACACGGGACATGGCAAGATACATTCCCACTTCGCTGCATTCACCTTCAAAGTTCATTCTTAAGTCAGCTTTAATATCTTCCGGAGCATCACTTGCAACGCCTACAACATGCTCAGCAGCCCATGTTCGCTCTTCACTCTGCTCGATAAATTTAGAAGCAGGTGCTTTACAAAGTGGGCAGAATTCCGGTGCAGCTTCTCCTTCGTATACATATCCGCATACGCTACATACAAATTTTTTCATAATATAGTATTCTCCTTTTCTTAAATAATAAACGATAATAATTACTGTTTTAAAATATCATAAATAATAAACTGTGTCAATAAATTCGTTGAAACAAATCTGAGAAATCATACAGCAGGTGTTTCTTCCTGTTTTAACCTGGAAGCACATTCATGGCAGTATCCCTGAAATGTAATCGTATAGTCTGATATAATGCCATCGAAATCATCCCCAATTTCCTGATCTGGTTCCACAGACGGGAGATAAGAGATGTCCTGAAGACGTCCACATGACTTACAGACAAAATGAGCATGCGGACTGGTATGTCCGTCAAAACGGTCTGCATGATCTTCACAGGTTATTTTACGAATTTTCCCCAGGGATGTGAGCAGGGACAGATTACGATATACTGTACCCAGGCTGATGTTTGGGAAAGTCTTTCGAAGTTCCTGATATATCACATCAGCGGTAGGATGATCGTGGTGATCCATGACACACTGTAATATGGCATTTCGCTGGCGGCTGTTCTTCATTGGCGCACTCATCTATAAATCTCCTTTCTTAATTAAAGCAGACGGTACTTGCGAAGCTGCGTAAATGGAGTTTTGCAGTCAAGTCATATAAAAATGATAAAGATTCTTAATATTTATTATATCTTAATTCAAGAAAAAAAGATTGTCAAGAAATATGTTGACAAAAAAATAAGGGAATAGTATACTTTGAGCATCGCTATAGAGTTTTTTATATAAAAGGAGTTTTTTTCTTATGTTAGAAAAGATGAAGGAAATTATTGCAGAGCAGCTTGGTGTTGATGAAGATGACATTACGCCGGATACTTCCTTTAAAGAAGATCTGGATGCAGATTCTCTTGATTTATTTGAACTGACAATGGCACTGGAAGAAGAATATGACATTGAAATTCCGGCGGAAGAACTCTCTGATATCGAGACAGTCGGTGATGTGATCGAATATCTGAAAGCGAATCTGGGCGATAAGGGCATCGAGGAATAGTTTCTCACAGTTTTATTGTAAAAAGGATCTTGATGACAGGTATTGGGGGATGTTAAGGCAGACTTCGGTACCTTTTTTCATGTAACAGGGATTTTTTTCTTACAAAAGAATGTCAATCGCTGTTAAGTTGTAAAAAACTATTGGAAATTTGAATTATTTCGATTATAATGATAGATAGTGTGGAATTTAAAAGGAAAGGAGATTCCCAATGGCTACGGATATTGGAATTGATTTAGGTACTGCGAGTATTTTAGTATATGTTAAAGGCAAAGGTGTTGTGTTGAAGGAACCCTCTGTGGTTGCTTTTGACGTGGATACAAGAAAGATTAAGGCAATCGGTGAGGAAGCAAGGCTTATGATCGGACGAACTCCTGGTAATATTGTTGCGGTTCGTCCCTTGAGACAGGGTGTGATCAGCGACTATTCCGTTACGGAAAAGATGCTTAAGTATTTTGTCCATAAATCGATTGGAAAAAGTCTGTTTGGAAGGAAACCGAGGATTTCGGTCTGTGTGCCGAGCGGTGTCACAGAAGTTGAGAAGAAGGCGGTTGAAGATGCCACCTATGCAGCCGGTGCAAGAGATGTAAAAATTATTGAGGAACCGGTGGCAGCAGCGATCGGTGCAGGTATTGATATTGCAAAACCATGTGGGAACATGATCGTTGATATCGGAGGGGGGACTTCCGATATTGCAGTCATTTCTTTGGGCGGTACGGTAGTAAGTACCTCAATTAAAGTGGCTGGAGATGATTTTGATGAGGCGATTGTCCGTTATATGCGGAAGAAACATAATCTTTTAATCGGTGACCGTACGGCAGAGGATATTAAAATTCAGGTAGGAAGTGCATATGTCCGTGCAGAAGAATCTTCTATTGAAGTTCGTGGAAGGAATCTGGTTACCGGTCTTCCGAAGACGGTGACGGTTACATCAGAAGAGACCAGAGAGGCTCTGCATGAGGCGACTGCTCAGATCGTTGAGGCAGTTCACAGCGTATTAGAGAGGACACCACCGGAGCTTGCTGCAGATATTTCTGATCGTGGAATCGTTCTTACCGGTGGTGGCAGCATGCTGCAGGGACTGGAACAGCTTATTGAGGAGAAGACTGGAATTACGACGATGACAGCGGATGATCCGATGACAGCGGTGGCAATCGGAACCGGTCAGTACATCGAATATCTGGGTGGAAAATAAGATTTCCCGTTTTTTTGTGGAGGTTTTATTATGGCCAGTTTGGAAGGATATGTTGCACATATTCGTTTTCGTAATGAAGAAAATGGTTATACCGTACTGGAATTAGAGACAACCCACGGGGACGAGATCCTCGTGGGAAATTTTCATTATATCGATGAAGGCGAGTATCTTTGTGCCGAGGCAGATTATGTGGATCATCCGGCTCACGGACCACAGTATCAGATGAAGTCCTACATCGTAAAGGAACCGGAAGACAAAGAGGCGATGGAACGCTATCTCTCGTCCGGGGCGATTAAAGGAATGGGACCTGCCCTCGCTAAAAGAGTGATAAAGAAATTTAAGGGAGATACCTTTGAAATTATTGAGAAGGAGCCGGAACGGTTAGCGGAGGTGAAGGGAATTTCCCTGAAAAAAGCGATGGATATTGCTGTCCAGTTTCAGGAAAAGCAGGAGATGCGTCATGCCATGATGTTTTTGTCTGAATATGGGATTTCCAATCGGTTTGCCGTTCGGATTTTTGAAGAATATGGCGACAAAATGTATGAGATTTTAAAGACGAATCCCTATAAACTTGCGGAAGATATCTCCGGCATTGGGTTTCGGGCGGCAGATTCCATTGCGGCGAAAGTTGGAATTGCGCCGGATTCAGATTTTCGTATCTGTTCGGCAATTTTATATACTTTGATGCAGGCGTCTGTCAGTGGACATGTGTACCTTCCCAGGGAGATTCTCTGCCGGAGTGCAGGAGAACTTTTGTCTGTTTCCCCCGCTTTTATTGAGGATCATCTGATGGATATGGTTCTGGATAAAAAGATTATGATACGGACTGTGGAGAAAGAAGAGAGGGTATATCTTACTTCTTTTTATTTTATGGAGCGGAATACTTCCCGTATGCTTCTCGATCTGGATCTTCATTTTCCCATGGAGAAGGGAGTCTTTGTAAAGTGCATGAATGAACTGGAACAATCCATGGATATTCAGATGGATCTGAAACAGAAGGAAGCGGTGGAAGAGGCACTTACCCGGGGAGTTGTCGTGGTGACGGGAGGTCCCGGGACAGGAAAGACTACGACAATTAATCTCATGATCCACTGCTTTGAGATGGAGGATATGGATATCGTTCTTGCGGCTCCAACGGGACGGGCCGCAAAAAGAATGACAGAGGCAACCGGTTATGAGGCGAAAACAATACATCGCTTGCTGGAAGTGTCCGGGGGGATTGAAGACGGGAACGATTCCCATTTTGAGAAGAATGAGGAGAATCCGATCGAGGCAGATGCGGTGATTCTCGATGAGATGTCCATGGTGGATATTCATCTTATGTACGCACTCTTAAAAGCGATTGTTCCGGGAACAAGGCTGATTCTTGTGGGCGATTCCAATCAGCTGCCAAGTGTCGGTCCGGGAAATGTGTTAAAAGATATCATTGATTCGGAAGCGTTCCGGGTTGTCTGCCTTTCTAAAATTTACCGGCAGCAGGAAAGCAGCCGGATTGTCCTGAATGCGCACAGGATTAATGCAGGGGAGCAGATTGTCCTGGATAATAAAAATAAAGACTTTTTCTTTTTTGAGAAAAAGGAACTCCGTTCAGTGATGGGGGCGCTTATTTACCTTGTCAAAACAAAATTGCCGGAATATATCGGAGTGTCTCCGTTTGAAGTTCAGGTACTCACGCCTATGCGGAAAGGAGAGCTGGGGGTGGAGCACCTGAACGAGGTTCTACAATATTATTTAAATCCTGCTTCAGACCAAAAGGCCGAGAGAGAAGTGCGAAACGGTATCTTTCGGGAAGGGGATAAGGTGATGCAGATAAAGAACAATTACAAGCTGGAATGGAAAATTCTTAATGAAAAAGGTTTTTCTGTGGAAGAGGGGCTGGGTGTTTTTAACGGGGATATGGGCATGATCCGGCAGATTAATACATATTCGGAGAGGGTGACGGTGGTTTTCGACGAAAATCGTCAGGTAGAATATCCTTTTACAAGCCTCGATGAATTGGAACTTGCCTATGCGATTACCATTCATAAATCCCAGGGCAGTGAATATCCTGCCGTGGTGATTCCGCTTTTGAACGGTCCGGCAATTCTATGTAACCGGAATCTTTTGTATACGGCCATCACCAGAGCACAGAAATGTGTTGCCATTGTTGGCCGCAGAGTTATGGTAGAACAGATGATTCGGAATGAAATGGAGCAGAGACGGTATTCCGGGCTTGCAGACTGCCTCAGAGAAGGAGTGTAGTCCGAAGCTAATCCCGGGAGACACCGATACATACAGAAAGTATGTATACCGTAGATATGCCCGCTTCATGGAGAATGCGGGTACATGCTTCCATGGTGGCACCGGTCGTATAAATGTCATCGACGAGAAGAACGCAATGAAGAGTTTTTATTTTCTTTTCGTATCGGGGATTCAGGCGGAATGCTTTCTTAAGATTGTTCAATCTGGCCTGGGGGCTGAATTGCTTTTGCGGAAGTGTATCTACCGAACGCACAAGAAAATCCGGGAAAGAAGGGAGGTTTAGGGAACAGGCCAGTCTGTTGCCGAGCACAGCTGCCTGGTTGTAACCTCTCTTTTTTTGTTTGTTTTTATGTATGGGAACGGGGATTACCGCCTCGACTCCCCATTGACGGAAGATGTTTTCGTATCGAACAAGAAGTTCTTTTGTGAAAAAATCTGTGAGGATGCGTTTATTCTTGTATTTAAAGGAACTCATGAGCGGGCGCGATATATTGTTATAGAGAAAAAGAGAACGTCCGCCCCGGAAACTTTTGGGGAAAACACGGCAGTCATAGCACAACTCCTGCGTGTTTTTTGAGATTGGTTTTCCGCATGTAAAACAGACCGGTCCCCGTATGTAAGGAAGTTTTTGGCGACAGAGGGGATGGATATACTCACAATACGGGACTAATTTGTTACAGACAGGGCAGTGCCGTGGAAAGAAGAGCGGCAGAAGTTTTTGCATACTTTCTGTTTTTATCTTTTGTAGAAAGGAAGAAGAAAAAACAGAAAAATTCATATCGGATTACGCCTTTCCTGTGCTGCCGAATCCTCCTCGGTTCCGGCCGTTTAAGTGTTCACATTCTTCAAAAGAAATGACAGGCTGGTGTTCCATGATGCGGAACTGGCAGATGCGGTCATTTGTGTGGATGACAGTATCGCGTACGGCGAGAACCGGAAGAAACCACTGATCATCGTCTCCACAGTAAGATTCATCAATCACACCCATGTGATTTGTCTGGATGATACCGAAATTTTTAAAGGTGGAACTCCTCGGAACGACGTGGGCTTCAAATCCTTCCGGAAGTTCTAAAGCAACTCCAAGAGGAATCAGTGCAGATTCTCCCTTTTTCAGGGAAACATTGGCGGCAGCCCTGAGATCAATCCAGTCGGATATTCCGTTTATATAAGTTAATTTATCAATTTTATCAGTAAAATATTTAATTCGAATGGTTTGTCTGTCCATAAATCAGAAATCCTTTCCATTTACAAATGATATTTTGATATAAATACTACATGGGAGATTTTTTTTTGTCAACCGGAAAAAAGAACTTATCAAAAAGTTATCCACATTTAGAGCAGAAGGAATATTATGGAAGAGCGACTTCTCTTCTACGCAATGATACAGCTTAGAAAAAGTTATCCACGTTATCCACAGGATGCTGTGGATTTTGTGGATAACTTATGCACAAGAGATGAAACGTTCTTTTTGCTATGAAAAAGAAAAAAAGATTGACGAACCTCCTTTGGTATGTTATATTAAATTGGCGATGGAATAGGTCTTTTTTTTATGCCTAAAATTGGTTTATAAAAGTAAACCCTATGTTTAAAAAATTGGAGGTGGAAGTTGTGCGCGTGAGAATCACATTGGCATGTACAGAATGTAAACAGCGTAACTACAATACGACAAAAGAAAAGAAAAATCATCCTGAGAGAATGGAAACAAGAAAGTATTGCAGATTCT
>JALFIK010000164.1 GCA_022776205.1 Eubacterium sp. | reverse complement strand
AAACGTTCGGAGAGGAAAATTTCGAATAAAAGAGAGAGAATCCGGTTGTTTTTTGTGGGAGAGGGATTGCTGATTCTGTTAAATCTTCTCTGTTACCGGGATGGATTCTGGATGATCCCGGAACAGATTCTCCTGATTCCGGGCTGGAAAATCTGGGAGAAGCGGAAAATGAAGAAGGAGAGAAGACAATATGAGACAGGTTTTCGGGATTTGCTCCGGTCGCTCATGACATCATTTCAGGCAGGATATTCTCTGGAGAATGCCTGTCGGATTGCATTAAAAGAAATGGAGTCATCCGGTGAAAAACCGGAGAATCCTATAGTTGGAAAACTCAGAAAGCTGGTACAGGGGCTGGAACTTCATATTCCTGCTGACAAGATGTTTGCAGTGTTTGCCCGGGAAACCGGGCTGGAAGAAGCGGGACAGTTATCTGCTGTCATTGAGATTGTTCACAGCACCGGCGGAAATATGGTAGATGTATTAAAACGCTCAATGGAGCACATGAAGGCAAGGATGGATGCCAGGGAGGAAATACAGGTTTTATTGAGCGGAAAGATTTTTGAAAAAAATATTATGTTGCTGATGCCTCTTTGTATATTTCTTTATCTGAGGATTACGAATCCGGAGTATGTCGCCTGTTTTTATCAGTCCGTTACAGGGCATCTTATGATGTCGGCAGTAATCGGAATAATATTATTTTGCTTTTACTGGACAGAAAAAATTATGGATATTCAGTTTTGAAGGAGGGAATGTAATCAGAGAGAGAGGACGAATTGCGTGTGAGAATTTTCTGAGAAAATTGTGGAACATTTTTCCGGAAAGTATGAGAAAAGAGCTTTTTCAAAAAGTTAAGTGTTCATTTCGAAATCAATGCGCAGAGTCAGAAGAGATTTTGTGCAGGAAAACAGAGGAATTTTTGCTCAGACAGGGAAAAATTTTACTGACAGGGCTGTTAATTGTAAGTATATTATTTCTATTTTGGACAGTTGCGTATCGTTTCTCTTCCGGGGAAATGACACTGACCCGAAATCCTTTTGGCGAGGGCGATAAGGAGTTTTGTATTTCTCTGAAAAAAGAAAATGAGAAAAAGAATGTTTCACTTTTAGTCCGGGAAAAAGTACCTTCCCAAAAAGAGCTGGACCGGATATATGACGAATTTTTTAAAAAGCTGGAAAAAGAGATGTGCGGGAAAAATTTGTCGTTAAAAAAGGTTACGGAGAATCTTTCTTTTCCGGAACAGCTGTCCGGATATCCTTTTCGGATTTCCTATCAGACGGGAGACAGTGCATGGATACAGTTGGATGGGAGTCTGGGAAAAGATGCCCGTCTGTTAAAAAAAGGGGAGAAGAAGGAGGTAAATATCAAAGTAACGGCTTCCTATCAGAAATATAGGAAAAGTCACATTTATACGATTGATATCATTGACGGGAATTGTAAAAAAGTGAAGGATGTATTTTCCGGGGCACAGGCTTATTTGAAGAAAAAGGAGAAAGAGAGCCGGGGAAAAGAAATTCTTTCTATTCCGTCTGCATTTGAGGATGTGAAGATGGAAGAGAGCGGAAAGGGAAGGAAAAGTGTGGAAATTTTCATGCTGAGTTTTATTTTGCTGCTGTTAATTCCGGTGCATAACTATCTGGACCTTAAAGAGAAAGGGAAAAAATATCAGGAAGAGGCAGAAAAAGATTTCCCTGTGATTGTGCATCTGCTTACCTTGTATATGGGAGCGGGTCTTTCCTTTTTTTCGGCGGTGAGCAGGATTAGCAGCAGCTACCGGGAACGCAGAGAAAGGACAGGGGCAAGATATGCGTTTGATAAACTATTATTTATGGAGCAGCAGATGAAAACAGGGATTGGTCAGAAGGAGGCATGTCTAAAATGGGGAGCGGCATTCGAGAAAGACTGTTACCGGAAATTGTCAGTGATTTTAACACAGAGTTTTACCAAAGGAGCCCGGGAGGCAGCATCCTTGATGGAAGAAGCAGAGAAGGAAGCATTTGCTGCAAGAATCGATCGTGCCAGGAAAGAGGGAGAAGAGGCTTCTACGAAGCTGTTATTCCCTATGATTTTACTTTTATTTCTTGTAATGCTTCTTGTGATGTACCCGGCTTTGATACGTTTTCGGAATTTTTAGATAGATGGAGGAAGTTTTATGGCAGAAAGAAAATATAAGTGGAATCGGTGGAAAGAAATTTTTCATTCAAAAAAGGGAATGGGAGTGGTGGAAGTTATCCTGATTATTGTAGTACTGATCGGGCTGGTTATTATATTTCAGACAAATATAAAAGGAGTCGTTGCTTCGATTTTTTCAACGATACAGAAAAATGCAGGATCAATCAAGTAGGATCTTTAACCGGAAAGGACAGATCACAGTGTATCTTTCTTTAATTTTTCTAGTTTTGCTTGGATTTGGATTATGTATTTTAAAAGGAATACAGGCCTATGGGACGAGCAGCCTTGGGGAAGATGCGATGAAGAATGCAGGAGAAAACATTTTGGCCAATTATGACAAAGAACTGTTTGAGCAATACCATTTGTTTTTCCTTGATCCCAGAGAAAAAAAATATATTCTTTCGGACGGCAAAAATTATATGAATCATTATTTTGATTCCTGTAGATTCTATAACGCGGTATGTACGGCTCTGTCATTGGAAGGAGAAAACAGGGCAGTGGACAAGGACGGATTATATATAAAACATCAGATTCGGGAGATCATGAAATATCAGGAAAAAGAGGAAGTCGACGAAAAAATAAAGACATTTGTTCCGGATATGATACAGGGGAAAAAGGAAGTGCAGGAGGATCTCAGGGAATCCGGGGAAGAGGCCGGCCAAAATGCGAGGGATAATACGGTAATAGAGGGGGGATCTGGCGAGGATCAAAAACAGGATGGGAAGACACAAAAGGAGCAGTTAAGGTGGAGAGATATCAGGGAAACGCTGCAATTGGTCATGAAATCAGGAATTTTATTTTATGTGGTGGATGATCCGGAAAAGATTTCCGGCAGGACAATTGCAGGGAGAGAACTTCCTTCCGACTTGGAAAAAGTGAACAGGAAGGAAAATGGAATAAATTTTTCCACTTTGTTTAATCTAAAAGAGTTGCATTCTTTGTTATCGGAAGAAACAATGTTCCAGAAAGATGGTCCTTTGTGGAAAGAAGATTATTGCCTTCTTTCTTATGCAGATCAATATTTTCAGAATTATGGAGAAGAAAAAGGGAAAGAAAAAGTCCTGCTTTATGAAAAAGAATATTTACTCTGTGGAAAAGAAACAGATAGGGAAAATCTAAAAAAAACGGCAGAGAAACTACTTCTGTTTCGTTTTATCATAAATTATATATGCGCATCACACAGTCCGCAGATTCGGGAGAAAGCAGACGCAGTGGCCGTGGCAGCTGCCGGTTTTATGGGAGTACCTCAGGCAGTGAAGCCTGCACAAATTATTGTTCTTTCCACCCTTAGTTTCGGGGAATCGCTGCTGGAGATTCATGCTCTTCTTTCCGGCAAGGCAATACCTGTTCTGAAGGATGAATCTACATGGAATCTTTCTTTTGAAACGGCTGTGGCGCAGCTTAGAAATAAATCGGAGGTAAAAACAGGAAAGTGGAACGGAACTTATAAAGATTTTATAAAAATTCTAATGCTCTGTGAAGGGGAATCAAAAGGAATCCTTTATCGGATGATGGATATTATGCAGGAAAATATCGCATTAAAAGAACCGGATTTTCTTATGGGAGATGCTTTGTTTTCTTTTCGGTGGAAAGGAGTTTTGTCAGGGGCAGGCATCAATATAAATTTTTCGAGAAAATTTAGTTATTAGTTTTTGTGCCGGGAAACCGGCACGGAAAATGGAAGGAGGTGAAACAGGATGCTCTGTTTAAAATACATATTTGTTATTTTATATAACAATGGGTATTGCAATTCCAGATCGAATAAAAAAAAGAAAGCTCTCCAGGCATGGCCCGTGAAACGGTGCTTACAAAAGAAAAGCAGAGTATCCTGTTTTGCTTCCTGCCGGGCATCCGTTACAGTGGAAGCCTCATTAATATTTCCTCTGTTTTTGTGCGCGGTATGTACATTTGTCGGGATGGGGCAGATGATGCTGGCGGAGACAGAGATAAAATATGCTGTATCCCAGACAGCAAAAATTTGTGCTTCCCGGGAGGCAGTACGCATGAAAGAAGGAACAGGTAATGCAGCGGGCACCGTTTCCGGAAATGTTTTCTTTTCTGTATACGATGGAGGCTCTTTATGTGAGAATGTGATTTCAGGGGGAAAGAGTGGAATTAAGGTATCAGTAAGAAAAGGAGAGGGACAGGAAATCCGGGTGGAGGCGGTTTATGTTTTAAGAATGCCCGTCCCATTTTTTCAGGGACTGTGTTCTGTTCACAAAGCGATGGGGGTTTCGAGAATCTACTCTGGTTATGTTGCCCATGGAGCGGAGGATTTTTTTGATGGTAACCGGATTGTGTATGTGGCTGAGTATGGTGAGGTATACCATACCTCGCCGAATTGTTCACATATTTGTATTACGATTACAGATCATGAGAAAATAGAGCAGATGATTTCATCCCCAGCCTGGCATCCATGTGAGAAATGCATGAAAAACGGAATACAGCCAGGTGTTATTTATATGACAGAATATGGTGACTGCTATCATTCTTCTTTGTCATGCAGTGGCTTGAAACGAACGATAAAGGCAGTCAGATTAAGTGAAGTGAGCAATCTGGCTCTTTGTTCCCGATGTGCAAAAAATACAGGAGGGGATGGCAGTGAGAAATAAAATAAAGGAAAAAGGAGGAATGATGACAGTGGAGGCATCGGTGATTGTGCCGCTTGTTACACTGATCACTGTAATTTTAATATTTTTCTTTTTATTTCTTCTGGATATGTCGGTGGCAAAAAGTGAAACACAGCGTCTGGCAGATGAGGTAGCGGCATCATGGAAAACGAATGGTGCTCTGGACACAGGAGAATATGAAGCAAAAAGTCTGCTTGACAGAGATCGTGCATTTCTTCTGAGAAGTAAAAGAGCAGAATTGGAGAAAAAAGCAGAACGAAGGATGGAAAAAAGACTGAAAGAACGTCTTTGTGTATCCTGTGTAAGAAAAAGCTCTGTTCGAATTTCATCAGGCAGAGTAATCTCAGAGACATCGCTGGAATTTCTTATTCCTCTCCGGGGGGTTGATAGTAACATTGGTGGGAAGGGATGGAAATTTTCCTGCTGTTCATTGGCAGCTGTAAGTCGGGAGGAAGAATTGCTTCGGAAAGTAAGTGCAAAACTCTGTAAAGAAACAGAAAGAAAGGGGGAGGAGCATGAAAGTAATTAGAGAAGGACTTCATGTTTACCGGGAAGAAAAAGCAGAAATTTCTGAATATTTTTTATCTGTTGAATATGAAATGATTAAAAGAAATGCCCCGGACAGCCTCCTTCCGCTCATATTGAGGGAACAGGATAATGAGCAGCGGATTTTATATGAAATAACTGGAAAGATATCCCTGGAGGAAGCAGGAAATCACCAGGGCTTTGACAGGAAACAGTGCGAAAAGATTTTAGAAGATATCATTGCGTTACTAAAAGACATGGATGATTATATGCTGGATTTT
>JALFIK010000157.1 GCA_022776205.1 Eubacterium sp. | reverse complement strand
TTTTTACAAAAGAAGCATACAGGCTATTTAAAGAACTGGAATTAAAAAGTCTATTTAAATATTTTGATGAAGAAGAAAAAGAAGAGGATATACTGGATGTCACAGTAACTTCCGATCTCAGTGAAACAGAAGCTGCATTTTCCGGTATTATAAAAGAAAAGAAGGCAGGTCTGGAAATCATTGGAACCGCAGAAAATCTGAAGGGAATTTCCCTCACCGGGGAAAAAGGAACGGTTCTCTTACTGATCGGGGGATTTATTACAAAGGATTATCTTCGGGATAAAATCATGGAGATGCTTCAGAAAGGAGTGACCTGTTATGTTCTTGATTACAAGGCACTGCTACATTTTGAAGAAAGAACCAGAGTCTTTGAGAGTCAGATTGAAGATACCGGTCTTATGGCTTATCTGTTAAATCCACTCCAGTCTTCTTATGATTATGATGATCTTTCCAGAGATTATCTGCATAAAATGCTTCTTTCCAGAAAGGAAATCTGTGGGAAAAAAACACTGGAAGATATTTTTGACCCGCAGGATGAAAAAACTGTTCGGATGGCGGCATGGTTGTCGTTTGTACCGTTCTCTGTTTTCCCAATCCTCTCAGAAAAATTAAAGGAACAGGAGATGGAGGAACTTTATCTTTCCATTGAACGGCCAACGGTTGCAACACTCTTTGATATGGAAAAGCATGGAATTACTGTAAAAAAAGAGGCATTAAAAGTATATGGGGATCAGCTGACGGATAAAATTACCGATCTGGAAAAAAAGATATATGAACAGGCAGGAAAGGAATTTAATATCAATTCCCCAAAGCAGCTTGGCATCATATTGTTTGAAGATTTAAAATTGCCTTTTGCAAAAAAGACGAAAACCGGATATTCGACCAGTGCGGAAGTCCTGGAAAAACTGGCACCTGATTATCCGATTGTATCAGATATCCTGGAGTATCGTCAGTTGACGAAATTAAAATCAACTTATGCGGACGGACTGGCTGCATTTATCCGGGAAGATGGGAAAATCCACAGTGTATTTCATCAGAAAGTGACTGCAACAGGGAGACTTTCCAGTTCCGATCCAAATCTTCAGAACATCCCGATTCGTATGCCTCTGGGAAGAGAAATCCGAAAGGTTTTTGTACCGGACCCGGGATATATTTTTGTCAGTGCGGATTATTCCCAGATTGAATTGCGGGTTCTTGCCCATATGGCAGGAGATGCCCACCTGATTGCAGCCTATCAACAGGAGGAGGACATTCACCGTATGACCGCTTCCCAGGTTTTCGGGGTTCCTTTTGATGAGGTGACACCACTTCAAAGAAGAAGTGCGAAGGCAGTAAACTTTGGTATTGTGTACGGAATCAGTGCTTTTGGATTAAGTCAGGATCTGAATATACCAAGAAAAGAAGCGGCAGATTATATTGACCGATATTTCAGAACATATCCGGGGATCAAAACTTATCTGGATGAAAACGTGGCTTTTGCAAAAAAACACGGATATGTGAAAACAATGTATGGCAGAATTCGTCCAATCCCGGAGCTGTCTTCGAGCAATTTCATGCAAAGAAGCTTTGGAGAACGGGCGGCAATGAATTCTTCCATACAGGGGACTGCTGCAGATATTATAAAGATTGCAATGGTACGGGTAAGCGAGAGGCTGAAAAAAGAACAGCTTTCCTCCCGCCTGATTCTGCAGATTCATGATGAGCTTCTAATTGAAACGAAAGAAGAAGAAATCGAAAAAATTTATCAGATACTGAATGAGGAAATGACAGGAGCGGCAGACCTTAAAGTTCCGCTATCCATTGATATTGAAAAAGGAAAAACATGGTATGAGGCAAAATAATATGAAAGTAGTCGGTGTGACCGGTGGGGTTGGATCCGGGAAAAGCGTGGTTATGAATATCTTAAAGGAAGAATACGGGGCAGAAATTATTCTTGCAGACCTGGTTGCCCATGATCTTATGGAGCCGGGCGGACAGAATTATGAGGAGATTGTAAAAAAATTTGGTACCGGAATATTAAGCCATGATGGAACGATCAACCGTCAGGCTCTGGCTGCCTGTGTGTTTAAAAATAAAGAAAAACTGGAAATTTTAAACGGGATTACCCATCCAAATGTACGAAAAGAAATTTTTCGCAGAATAGACAGGATTAAGGCAGAAGGAAAGGCTTCTTTTATCGCTGTGGAAGCTGCTCTTTTAATCGAACACGGACTCCAGAAAGAATTTGATGCAATGTGGTATGTTTATGTGGATGAGGAAACCAGAATCCACCGGCTCATGGCCGCAAGGGGATACACAGAGGAGAAATGCAGGGATATTATGAAAAAACAGCTTCCGGAAGAAGTCTTTCTACAGGAATGTTCCACAGTTATCGATAATCACCTGGATCTTAACGAGACAAAAAAACAGGTAAAAAAAGCCGTGGATGAAATACTGTCCCTTTACTAACAGATAAAATTGTTATATAATTGGATATATTTTGTCATGAAGGATTGTTGAAAATGAATTTAGCGAGTATTGCCAGTGGCAGTAGCGGCAATTGTATTTATATTGGAAATGACCATGCCCATTTTCTTGTTGATGCAGGAATTAGCCGAAAAAGGATCGTTGAGGGACTATCTCAGATGGAAATTGATCCGGGGATGATTCAGGGAATTCTTGTAACCCATGAGCATATGGATCACATTGCCGGACTTGGTGTCTTTTTAAGGAAATATCCTGTTCCGGTTTTTGCCACGGGAAAGACGATTGATGCCATATTAAAGACACCATCCCTCGGAAAGGTGAATCCGGATTTATTTGAGAGCATTGCACCGGATCAGCCGTTCCTGATTGATGATGCACGCATTGAAGCTTCCCGGATTTATCATGATGCGGCAGATCCTGTCTGTTACACGATTTCCGATCAGAAATCGAAGGTTGGGGTGGCGACGGATTTCGGAACCTATGACGATTATCTTGTGGAGAAGATGCAGGGATGTGAAACCCTTCTTGTGGAGTCAAATCATGATTTGAATATGCTTATGGTAGGACCATATCCGTATCCCCTTAAAAGGAGAATTATGGGAAACCGGGGTCATCTTTCCAATGAAAGGGCTGGACAGTTTCTCTCGAAAGTAATCGGAAAGAACTGTCGTCATATACTTTTGGGACATCTCAGTAAGGAGAATAACTATGGGGAACTTGCTTATGAGACCGTAAAGGTTGAACTTATGTTACATAATCTGAATCCCGATGAGGCAGATTTTTCCCTTCAGGTGGCAAGCAGAACCACGCCCACCTATGTCATATAATTGGGTAAAATCCTGCAGATGCGATTATAAAGGAGAACAAAAAAATGGAAGAAAAAAAACTGAAGAAATCAATAATTACGGTATTAGGAAAAGATTCTGTCGGAATTATCGCCAAGGTTTGTACTTACCTGGCAAATAATAATATAAACATCCTTGATATTAATCAGACGATCACCGGTGGATATTTTAATATGATGATGATCGTAGAATCCGAAGAGGTGACAAAGACTTTTCCGGTCATGGCTGAGGAACTTGCCCAGATCGGTGATGAGATCGGCGTAAAGATTCAGGCACAGAGAGAAGAGATTTTTGAGATGATGCATCGTATCTAGGAGGCAGACATGTTAAATTTAAATGAAGTAATTGAAACAAACAAGATGATTCATGAGATGAATCTGGATGTCCGTACGATCACAATGGGAATCAGTCTGTTGGATTGTATCAGTGATTCCCTCGATGAAGTTTGTGATGCCATCTATACAAAGATTACGACTAAAGCAAAAGATCTGGTAAAAGTCGGACAGGATATTGAGCAGGAATATGGAATTCCAAGTGTAAATAAGCGAATTTCTGTTACGCCGATTGCCCTGGTGGGAGGGTCTTGCTGTAAATGTTCCGAAGACTTTGTGCAGATTGCCCGGGAACTTGACCGCTGTGCAAAAGAAGTTGGTGTGAATTTTATCGGTGGATATTCCGCCCTTGTGAATAAAGGGATGACAAAAGCGGATGAGTATTTTCTGCAGTCCATTCCGGAGGCTCTGGCTGTTACGGACCGCGTCTGCAGTTCGGTAAATGTGGGTTCAACCAAGACAGGAATCAATATGGATGCCGTGAAGATGCTCGGGGAGATCATCCTGGAAACTTCCAGAAAAACAGCAGACAAAGACAGCATTGGAAATGCCAAATTTGTTGTATTTACCAATGCGCCGGATGACAATCCGTTTATGGCAGGTGCGTTCCATGGCGTGACGGAGGCAGATACGGTTATCAATGTGGGTGTCAGTGGTCCCGGTGTGGTAAAACGTGCCCTTGAAAACGTTCGTGGAAAGAATTTTGAGGTGCTGTGCGAGACAATCAAGAAAACGGCGTTTAAGGTAACCCGTGTGGGACAGCTTGTGGCAAAAGAGGCATCAAAACGCCTCCATGTTCCTTTTGGAATTATCGATCTCTCCCTTGCACCGACACCGGCGATCGGTGATAGCGTGGGAGAGATTTTAGAAGAGATCGGTCTGGAATATGCGGGAGCGCCGGGAACAACAGCTGCTCTTGCCATGCTGAATGACCAGGTAAAGAAGGGCGGAGTTATGGCTTCTTCCTATGTGGGAGGGCTGAGCGGTGCCTTTATTCCGGTCAGCGAAGACCAGAGAATGATCGATGCTGTAGAGGCAGGCGCCCTGTCTCTGGAAAAGTTAGAGGCGATGACCTGTGTCTGCTCCGTTGGCCTTGATATGATTGCAATTCCCGGCGATACAAAAGCGAGTACCATTTCCGGAATCATTGCCGATGAGATGGCTCTCGGTATGGTAAATCAGAAAACCACTGCAGTTCGTGTGATTCCTGTAATTGGCAAGGGTGTGGGCGATACCGTACAGTTTGGAGGGCTGCTTGGACATGCACCGATTATGCCTGTAAACCAGTTTGACTGTTCGGCCTTCATTAATCGAGGTGGAAGAATTCCTGCACCGATTCACAGTTTTAAAAATTAGTTTTATCTTTATTTTGAAAAATCTGTGTGGAGTGGGATGATAAGCATAATTGATATGCAGGTTCATATAGTGTACAAAGAATGAAGGGACATCTGTATGAATCAGACACGGTATACTTATCAGGCGGGCCACAGCCGTAGAAAGAAAAAAGGGCGGGAGGATGGTCTTCCGTCCTTTTTGCGTTTCCGGATTCGGCTGTTTCTTTGTTTTATTTTGTTTATTTCCTTCCTATTTGCAGACAGAACACTTTTAAAAAATAAGGAAGCGAAGGAAGTATTTCAATTAATTGGGGAACAGGGAAACAGCAGCCGGTGGAAAGAGACATTAAATAAAGAGAGAATAGAAAAAGGAATTACTGACTTATTTTCTGGAAATATAAAGGAAAAGTGAAATACAGAATTATGGAAAAGAATGACAGAATCGGCATTGTATGCTGCTCAAACGGACGAAAAAAGAAAACAGAAAGAGAAATAAATTCTTTAAAAAATGTATTACAGCATCTGGGACTTGTCCCGGTGTTTTCGCCATTTCTTTATGAAACGGAAAGTGTGGAAAGTGTAAATGCGAGAAAACGGGCGGAGATTCTTATGGATTTTTATAAGGATCCTTCCATCCGCGGGATTTTTGACATATCCGGCGGAGATATTGCGAATATGATTCTTCCTTATCTGGATTTTAGGGTTATTTCCTGTTCCGGGAAAGAATTATGGGGATATAGTGATCTTACCACGGTACTAAATGCAATTTATGGGAAAACCGGAAAAACATCTGTGCTATATCAGATCAGAAATCTGGTTTCCGACAATGGTTTCGTGCAGGAAAAAGAATTTGCAAAAACAGTTTTTGGTGGGAGAACGGACCTGTTTAGTTTTCCCTATACTTTTTGTCAGGAGAAAAAGATGGAGGGAGTAATCGTCGGTGGAAATATTCGTTGTTTTTTAAAATTAGCCGGCACTCCTTATTTTCCGGATTTAACAGATAAAATTCTTTTGCTGGAAGCAAGAGGTGGTTCAGAAGGACAGATTCTTACCTATTTTGCACAGCTTTCCCAGATGGGTGCCTTTTTGGACATAAGAGGAGTCCTCCTTGGAACGTTCACTGAGCTCGAAAGCAGGGGGAAAGGCCCTTCTGCTTTTGAACTTCTACAAGGGTTTCTTCCGGAAGGCATGCCCGTTGTCAAAACGAAACAAGTCGGTCATGGATCCGATTCGAAAGCTGTACGAATCGGGCAGTACTATACATTTTATGAAAAGGAAATGAAAAATGTTATATTTTGAAAATGACTATTCGGAAGGTGCTCACGAGGAAATTTTAAGAAACCTTATGGAGACAAATGACGAAAAATTACCTGGGTACGGAACAGATTTTTTTTGTGAAAGGGCAAAGAAAAAAATTTTAAAAGCCTGTGAATGTCCTGACGGAGAAGTGTATTTTCTCGTAGGAGGAACCCAGACAAATGCCACGGTAATTGACGGGATGTTACAACAGTACGAAGGTGTGGTAGCTGCAGGATCCGGTCATATCAGTGTGCATGAAGCCGGAGCGATCGAGGCATCCGGTCATAAAGTGCTCACCCTTTCTCAAATAGACGGAAAAATCCACGCAGAGGAACTTAGAACATATCTGGAAACTTATTTTGCGGATGAAAATCATGAGCATATGGTTTTTCCGGGAATGGTATATCTTTCCCATCCGACAGAATATGGCACACTTTATTCTAAAAAAGAGCTGACAGATATTTCAGGCATATGCAGAGAATACAATCTTCCCCTGTATCTTGACGGGGCCCGTTTAGGCTACGGGCTTGCGAGTGAAGAAAACGATCTTTCTCTACCGGAAATTGCGAGCTTGTGTGACGTTTTTTATATTGGTGGGACAAAAGTTGGTGCTCTTTGCGGAGAGGCAGTAGTTTTCACAAAAAACAATGCACCGAGACATTTTATGACTATTGTAAAACAGCATGGGGCACTGCTTGCAAAAGGCAGGCTTCTCGGAGTGCAGTTTGATACCTTATTTACCGATGAACTCTATTTAAAAATCAGTAAAAATGCGATTGAAACAGCAGAAATGTTAAAAAAGGGACTCAGAGAAAAGGAATATGAATTCTATATAGACTCTCCCACAAACCAGATTTTCCTTGTTCTTTCGGATCGGGAAATGGAAGAGTGGAAGAAAAAGGTGGTATTTAGTTTCTGGGAAAAAATTGGTGAAAATCAGACAGTAATTCGTCTGGCAACGAGCTGGGCGACGAAGAAAAAAGATGTCGAGGAATTGTTATCTGTCCTGTGAGAGCGGAAAGGGGAGAAGATATGGGATTGAATGATACACCATCCGGTGAGAGAATCCATATTGGATTTTTTGGAAGAAGAAATGCCGGAAAATCCAGTGTGGTAAATGCGATTACCGGGCAGGAGCTGGCAGTTGTGTCTGATACAAAAGGGACAACGACAGATCCGGTATATAAAGCGATGGAACTGTTACCGTTAGGACCGGTTATGATCATTGACACGCCGGGATTTGATGATGTGGGGAATCTTGGAGAACTGCGAATTAAAAAAACAAAGCAGATTTTAAATCGTACGGATGTGGCGATTCTTATTGTCGATGGACTCAAAGGAATCCAGGAATGTGAAGAAGAACTCCTTTCTATTTTCAGAGAAAAAGAGATTCCTTATCTTATCGTGTATAATAAAGAAGATATTCTGCCGGAGGAGAAGAAAACAAAAAAAACAGAAGAAAATGTGCTTTATGTGAGCGCTCTGAAAAAGACTCATATTGAAGAATTAAAGGAAAAAATTTCTCATCTGGTAAAAACCGATAACGGGAAATTGTCTTTGGTGGGAGATCTGATTCACCCATCCGATCTCGTTATTCTTGTCATACCAATTGATAAGGCGGCTCCGAAAGGACGACTGATTCTTCCTCAGCAGCAGGTGATCCGGGATGTGCTTGAGGCGGACGGTGCAGCCATCTGCGTGAAAGAGCATGAGCTTCGTGAACTTCTCTGTCGTCTCGGAACGAAACCTGCCCTTGTGATTACGGATTCCCAGGTGTTTGCCAAGGTCAGTGCGGATGTGCCGGAAGAAATACCGCTTACTTCTTTTTCCATACTCATGGCACGGTATAAAGGATTTCTGGAGGAGGCAGTCCTTGGTGCAGCCGCCATCGAGAATCTGAAAGATGGTGATTGCATCCTTATTGCAGAAGGCTGTACTCACCACAGGCAGTGTGACGATATTGGCAGCGTGAAAATTCCCCGCTGGTTAAGAAATTATACGGGAAGAAATCTACGGATTGAAACCTCATCGGGAAGGGGGTTTCCGGAAGATCTGTCTCCGTTTTCTCTGGTGATTCACTGTGGTGGATGTATGCTTAATGAAAGGGAGATACGATACCGGATGAAATGCGCAAAAGACCAGAACATTCCATTTACCAATTATGGAACGGCAATTGCCTATATGCAGGGAATCCTGGAAAGAAGTATTCGAATATTTCCTTATCTTTTTGAAGAACTTTGCGACAGGGAAAGGAGATAATTTCTTATGAGAGAAGAAAAAGATAATCTGGGTACGGTTTCTCTTTCTGAGAATACCCTTTATGGAATCAATACAGAGAGGGCAAAAAGGAATTTTTCCCTTCATCATAAAAAGACGAATCCAGAACTGCTTAAAGCTATGATTCTTGTGAAGAAGGCGGTGGCGGTTACTTATGAGAAACTTGTCGATCCGGAAGAAAAAGAAAAATTTTCCTGTATAAAAAAAGCCTGTGATGAAGTTTATGAGATCTTAAAGATCAAAAAGGAAGAAAACAGGGAACTGTTTCCTCTGGAGGCTCTCCAGGGGGGCGCCGGAACTTCTACAAATATGAATGTAAACGAAGTGATTGCGAACTATGCTCTTATTAATATGGGGAAAAAACCCGGACAATATGAATACATTCATCCTTTGGATGATGTGAATCGGGGGCAGTCAACCAATGACGTTTATCCGACGGCACTCCGGATTGCATCGATTTTTCTCATTCGGGAGTTAAGTGATGCCTGTGCAGAGCTTCAGACGGCCCTGCAGGAAAAGGAAAATGAATTTCAAGAGACGAAAAAACTGGGCAGAACGGAGTGGATGGATGCTGTGCCGGTGAGTCTCGGTGAAGAATTCGGTTCTTATGCCCAGGCAATTGCTAGGGACCGGTGGAGAATTTATAAAGTCGAAGAGCGGCTTCGCCAGGTAAACCTTGGGGGAACTGCAGTGGGACTTTCCAATCATGCCAGTCATGCCTACCGGTTCCGTGTCATTGAGGAATTAAGACGGATCACAGGACTGGGGCTTGCGTGCGCTGAGTACCCGATGGATCTCACTCAGAATAACGATGTATTTGTAGAAGTGTCAGGTCTTCTTAAGGCGCTGTCCGTAAATCTTATGAAAATTGCCGGAGATTTCCGGATTATGAATTCAGGACCGTGCGGAGGACTGGGAGAGATTCATCTTCGTCCCATGCAGCAGGGAAGTACCATAATGCCGGGAAAAGTTAATCCGGTCATCCCCGAAATGGTCATACAGTGTTCCATACGCATCATGGCCAATGATACGGCAATCACCATGGCGGCAGCCCACGGAGAGCTGGAGTTAAATGCATTTCTTCCCCTGATTGCAGACTGCCTCCTGGAAAGTCTTTCTCTTGCAAAAGAAGCGGTAAGAATTTTCAAGGAAGACTGTGTGAAGACCCTGAAAGCCGACGAAAGCAACTGTAAAAGGCATCTGGAAAATTCCTATGCCTTTGCGACGGCTTATACGGAGGCTCTCGGTTATGACCGGGTGGCTTCTGTCGTAAAAAATAATTCTCCGACAGAAGCCAGGAAAATACTGGATGAAATGAAGAAAGAATAAAAAGTCTTTTTACTTCACAAACTGTTGTTTCTTTTTCAGCTGAGAAAAATACTTGTTTGTCTCGGCAACGACAACACCATTTAAGGCAAGAAGAGCGATCAGATTCGGGATTGCCATCAGCCCGTTTACAATATCGGCGATGGTCCATACGGCAGAGATGGTCATATAAGGACCGATGAAAACGCAGGCAATATAAAGCCAGCGGTATCCCCGTACAATTTTCTTATTATTTCCTGTCAGATAGTCCAGGCACCGTTCGCTGTAGTAATCCCATCCAAGAATTGTCGTAAAGGCAAAGAAGACGAGACAGATCATAAGGAGGAAAGCAGAAACTTTTTCCGGGAACGGAAGTCCCATCTGGAATGCTCTGGTTGTAACTGCCACTCCGTCAAGTCCCACATTCCAGCTTCCGGTAATCACGATGGCAAGGCCTGTCATGGTACAAATAATGATGGTATCAATTACGGTTCCGAGCATGGATACAAGACCCTGTCTTACTGGTTCTGTTGTCTGTACGGCAGCAGCAGCAATAGGTGCACTACCGATACCAGCTTCGTTTGAGAAAATTCCGCGGGCAATACCCTTTTGCATGGCAACGATCATAGCTCCCATGGCCCCGCCGGCAGCAGCACGCAGTCCAAAAGCATCTTTAAGGATCTCAGCAAAAGCACCGGGTATGGCTTTATAGTTTAATACAAGGATTAGAATTGCACATAGAATATATGCCAGTGCCATAAATGGAACAATAATCTGGGATACCGCAGAGATTCTCTGCAGTCCGCCAATGATAACAAATGCGACGAAGGCAGTCAGAATGATACCGGCAATGATGACAGTCCAGGAATACTCCCTTCCGAACAGTTCGACAGTCCATGTATTATTGGCATCAAAAAAATTATTTACGGCACTGGTAATCCCGTTGATCTGAGAGAAAGTACCGATTCCCATGAGACCAACCATTACTCCAAAAACGGCAAATATTTTTGCCAGCCATTTCCATTTTCCTCCCATACCTCTTTCGATATAGTAGAATGGGCCACCGACAATGTGACCATCGTCAGCCACCGTTCGATATTTAATTGCCAGGAGACATTCGGAATATTTCGTGGCAGTTCCGACAATAGCTGCAATCCACATCCAGAACAGTGCACCGGGACCTCCTGCCACAATGGCGGTGGCAACACCGACGATATTTCCGGTACCGATGGTTGCGGACAGTGCGGTACAAAGAGCGGCAAAACTGGAGATTTCTCCGTCTTTTCCACTTTTTTCATTCGAGAACATATACCGGATTGCCAGTCCGAGCCTGCGAATCTGCAGCCCTTTCAGTCGAACGGTCAGTAAAAGACCGGTTGCAAGAATCATAACGATGAGAGGAATCCCCCAGACAATATTGTCAATGGTCCCCAGAATATTATTCATTGTGTCTAGCATTGTGTTAATTTCCTTTCCTGAAAAATCCTGTATCTCGTACAATTTTCGAACGAGATTCGTTACTATACTCCAGTGATTTCTCCATGGAAAACTTTTCCGGGAAGGAAACTGCCTTTGCAAAGTAGAATTCACAGTTTTTGGGTAACGTAAAAAAGGACCGATTCGATAAATCAGCCCTCTAAAGAGTAAAACATGCATTGATCGTGCCCTGTCCTTTTGCCTGAGAGATTAACAGAAAAATCTGCCGTACACCTTCGGCGCTTTACGTTCCGGTAAAGACTCTCCAGAGAGTAATGCTGTATTGTTATATAGCAAACATTGATAGATTAACATATATATCTTAATAATTCAACATATTTCATTAAAAAACGAACTTTTTAGAAGATTTTACTAATAAATTCTTTGTTTTATTATTAATATTGTAAAGTATGAAAAAAGGAACGGAGGAAAAGGAATGACTCTGTACATCAGAAAAACAAAATGGTAAAATAATTCAAAATATAGTAAAACAGGAGGAAAAGAATGGAAATGTTGAACAAAGAAGAGATCAAACACTTCCTTGACAGTAATGAAGTGTTTGATATTGTTACAGATATTTCTTCCCTGGAAGAGAATAAAGAAGTTCAGATAAAGCGTACAGTAAAAACAGAAGGGGAGAAAGGATTTTCCTATGTCCCTAAAATGCAGGAAAACTGTTTTTATGAACCGGTAGCCAGAGATGAAAGGCTGATTATTTTAGGCGGCGGACATATTTCCGGATATTTATGTGAATTTGCTGCACGGAGCGGATTTTGCGTGTGGGTCATAGATGAGAGAGAGGAATTTGCCAGCAGAAAACGCTTCCCTGATGCCCAGAAGGTAATTTGCGGGAAATTTACAGAAGTTCTTCCGAAACTCCATATCACCGGGCGTGATTATGTGACAATTATAACAAGAGGACACAGCTGTGACGGAGACTGCCTTTATTATATTCTCACCCATACCATGCCTGGATACCTGGGCATGATCGGGTCGAAACAACGAGTGCAGTCCCAGTTTGCCCTGTTTCGGGAAAGGGGAATTTCTGATGAAAAGTTAAAAAAGGTGCATAGTCCCATCGGGCTTTCTATTGGGGGAATCACACCGCCGGAAATTGCGGTCTCTATTTTAGCAGAGCTTATTTTGGAAAAAAGAGTGCACAGGAGTGGCGAGATCGTCCGTACAGAGCTGGATTACGATGTCTTTTGGGAGTGGATTTTTGGAGACAAAAGCTGTGCTGTCGCCACGATTATAAAAGCAGAAGGCTCTTCTCCGAGAAAAGAAGGGGCAAAGATGCTCATATTTGAAGATCGTTCCATTTTGGGAAGCGTGGGAGGAGGTCTTGCTGAAAGCAAAGTGATTGAAAAAGGACATGAAATGATAGGGACGGGAAAAGCATTTCTTTTTTCCTTTGAAATGAATGCTGATGTGGCAGCCCGGACCGGAATGGCCTGCGGGGGAAAAGTAACGGTCCTGATCGAAGATGTGAAAAGATAAAAGAAAAGTGAAATATGCACTTTTCTAAACTGCAGTTTTGAAAAATAATATATGGGGGAAAAATGCTTTATCAGATTGAAAACGGAACGGTGTCCCTTGGCGGGAAAACAATCTTTGACCATATTAATTTTTCGGTAAAGGGAAACGAGAAAATTGGGATTGTGGGGAGAAACGGGGCGGGAAAAACCACATTACTCCGTCTTCTTTCCGGGGAAATTACTCTCGACCGGGATGACAGGGACTTTGGACCGGGAATTAGAAAAGAAGGAAATATTTCAGTAGGATATCTTACACAACATAGTTTTGATAATCCGGAAAAAACAGTAGAGGAAGAAATATTGTCCTGTTTTTCGGAAGAAGATCTTTTTCAGAAAGAACGATATGATTACGAACAGGAGTATGACCGGATTTTTGTCGGATTCGGTTTTTCAAGAGAGGAAAAGGGGAAAAAACTGAGAGAGTTTTCCGGAGGAGAACAGACGAAGATTGCATTGATTAAACTTTTGCTTTCCAAACCGGATCTTCTTTTACTTGACGAGCCGACAAATCATCTGGATATGGATTGTGTGGAATGGCTGGAGGAATATCTTTCTACTTATGAAAAAGCCGTTGTGATGGTGTCTCATGATCGTTTTTTTCTTGACAGGACAGCAGAAATAATTTATGAACTGTCAGGAGGAAAACTTACCAGATACGTGGGAAATTATACGTCATATCGAAAGCAGAAAGAGAAAAATCTGGAAATTCTCAAAAAAAAATATGATGCGCAGCAAAAAGAGATTGCCAGATTGACTGAACTAATTGAGAGATTTAAACACAAGCCAAAGAAAGCATCCATGGCCCGTTCGAAAAAGAAAGTTCTCGAGCGGATGGTTAAGATTGAAAAACCGGAAGAAGAGGAGAGCTTTACATTCAAAGATAAAATTAACCCGGAAAGTGCCGGACCGAAAAATGTTCTGGAGACGGACCATCTGGTGATTGGTTACGACGTCCCGGTCAAAGAATTGACGTTTCGTCTTCGAAGGGGGCAGAAAGTTGCCATTCTTGGGCCAAATGGAGCCGGGAAAACGACCTTTTTAAAAACGATTATCGGACAGATTCCCCCTTTATCCGGAACTTTCTTTTTTGGAAACGGTGTACAGTCCGGATATTTTGATCAGCATTCGGCGGAGATTATGTCCGAAAAAAGAGTCCGGGAACACTTTGGAGACTGTTTTCCTAAACTAACGGAAAAAGAGAAAAATCAGATTCTCGGACATTATCTCTTCCCTGCCCGGAAAGCCGGAACAAAATTCAGTGACTTGTCCGGTGGGGAAAAGAACAGACTGATTCTGGCCGAACTGCTAGAGAGCAGGCCGAATCTTTTACTTCTTGACGAGCCGACAAATCATATGGATCTTCCTGCAAAGGAAACGATGGAATCAGCTTTCCGTGCTTATTCCGGAACGATACTTTTTATTTCCCATGACCGGTATTTTGTGAATCGTCTGGCGGATGCCCTTCTTATTTTTGAGAACGACGGTATCAAATATTACCCATTTGGTTATCAGCACTATTTACACATGAAAACAAAAAGAAAAAATGGGGAGCAGAGCTGGACGGATGTGGTAAATGCAGAGAATACGAAATTGGTGGAAGGGCTGATGAATGTCCCGGAAAAAGAGAGACACCAGAGTCCGGGATTTAATACGGAGCAGTCCTATACAGACTGGCAGCTTAGTCTTGCGACCCGGCAGCTGAAAATAACACAAGACCAGATGGAAAAACATATCGCCGGTTTTTCAGATCTTTCTTATGAGGAATGGAAAAAAGGAACATGGGAGGAGGAAAGGGAAAAGCGTATGGCAGATTATGAGGAAGCCTGCCTGTTATGGTATGATAAATGGCAGGAATACGAAGAAGCCTTCGATTCCTACCAGGAAGATTTATGATGAATGATGTCTATATTACTTCTGTTTTCCAGAAAGAAGCACTATAAGGCGGCAAGTCACTTCCGCCTCCAAAGTCTACCATCTTTCCCGTGACAAGGTCCGTTCCCCTTCCGGAACGGGCATTGAAATCAGCATGAAACGTTTCTCCGGAAGCATTGATTGCGACAATGACCCTCTCTTCCTCGCAGCTGCGTTCAAAAACAAGCTGGTTTTCTCTAACAAGAAGGGTTTCATACCCTCCCCGATACATTGCGGGATGCTCCCTGTGTACTCTGGCATAAGCCGATATTATTTCCGAAAGACTGTTCCATTCCGGCCTGTCAATTGCCGGGCGGATTTCTTCATCCCGTCCCTGTTTTTTTCCCTCGATTCCCCATTCACTTCCATAGTAAATGGCAGGAACACCGGGCATTCCGAATAAAAGACCATAAAGTGCCGGGAGTTGTTCTTTTTTGGAAAGTTTTGTTGCAATCCGGTCAACATCATGATTATCCAGGAAGGAAAGGAGATGCTTTCCACGATAAATACACCAGTTTTCCTTTCCAAACTGGCGGTTTAAACTATAACTGATTTCATGCATATTTGCACTGTTAAAGCTGGAATATAGTCCCTTGTAACACTCGTAATTTGTCACGGAATGACATTTTCCATCATTCATATATAAATTGTAATCTCCATGAAGAACTTCCCCCAAAAGAACAAAGTCAGGTTTGAGTGTATCGGTATAGCGTCGAAGTTCTTTTAAATAAAAATCCGGAAGACAATAAGCCACATCCAGACGCAGTCCGTCGATTCCATAAAGATTTGTCCAGTGTCGGATTGCTTCAAATTGATGTTTTCTAACATCAGGATTATCCAGATTTAGTTTTACAAGTTCGTTATGTCCTTCCCAGCCTTCATACCAGAAACCATCATGATATTCTGTATCACCGTCAAAATTGAT
>JALFIK010000120.1 GCA_022776205.1 Eubacterium sp. | reverse complement strand
ATCCCTTTCCCCGTCGGAACGTACGAAGAAGCATGTTTCCCGTCATTCCCATGGAACCAACGAGACCCATTCCGAGACGATCTTCCGGGACAAAAGAATGCTTTACCCCAAGTTCGCTAATTTGTGCCGCATCATACTGGGTAAGATCCATATCCTTTCCTTCCGGAGAATGGAAAACGATACTTCCGGAAGAAACATCCGTAAGTCCGGCAATTGCTTCAAGAAGTTCTTTCTGACCGCTTCCGGAAATTCCGGCCACGCCAAGAATTTCTCCACCAAAGGCCTCAAAGGACACATCTTCAAGGGTATGAATTCCTTCTTCATTCGTGCAGGTAACATTTTTAATCGTAAGCCTCTTTTTAATATCGTGAGGCATCGGACGGTTAATATCCAGGGAAATTTTCTCTCCTACCATCATCTCCGTCAGGGAAGCAACCGTTGCCTCCGATGTTTCCATCGTGCCGATGTATTTTCCTTTTCTTAAAATAGATACTCTGTCAGAAATTTCCAATACTTCGTTCAATTTATGCGTGATGATAATAATTGCCCGTCCGTCATCTCTCATATTACGCAGTACACTAAAGAGCTTATCCACCTCCTGCGGAGTCAACACGGCCGTAGGCTCGTCAAGTATAAGAATATTTGCCCCGCGGTAAAGCATCTTTACGATTTCAACCGTCTGTTTCTGGGAAACAGACATCGTATAGATTTTCTGCTCAGGATCCAGATCAAACCCATATTTGTCAACCAGTTCCTTAATATCCTTATGAACCTGTTTCATATTAAGAACCGCACTGCCTTTCAGGCCAAGGATAATATTCTCTGCCGCTGTCATGACATCAATCAGCTTAAAATGCTGGTGGATCATTCCGATTCCAAGATCAAAGGAATCTTTCGGGGAGCGAATGGATACTTCCTTTCCATCCACGAAAATCTGTCCTTCATCCGGAAAATAAATACCGGAAATCATGTTCATCAGTGTGGTCTTTCCACTTCCGTTTTCTCCGAGCAATGAAAGAATCTCTCCCCGTTTCACCTGAAGATTAATTCCGTCATTTGCGACAACTTTGCCAAATCGTTTCGTGATATTCTTTAATTCTATGGCATATGTCTGTTCCACTTTTCATCCTCCGTTATCTGCTCTGTTTACAGGCAAATCAAAAAAGACCCGGAATCTTCTTTGATTTATCTGTAAACAAAATAACATTCATCTTTTTACAACATCAGGCAGAGCCGCCCCTGGTTGTGGCCGCTCTGCCTACAAAATGCATAATTGTTAAGTTAAAACACTATTTCGTTACGGATTCGATACCGTCAATGATAAATTCAAATGCAGGTGCAGAGATCATTCCGCCTTCTACATCAGATTCATGGAAATATCCGTCTGAAATATAAGCCTGTAACTTCGTTGCTGTCTCGTCTCCGGATTTCACAAGTTCTTCGAGGCTCTTGCCACCAACAGTAAACTTGGATGTATCAAATACATGAATGGATCCATCCTCGATTCCCTTTGTGACTTCTGCAACTTTTTCTTCTGTACCTTCTGCAACAGTTTTGTCATTGAGATCTGTGATGAGATCTGCACCATCTTTAAGACCTTTAGACCAGTCTGTATCGATTGTCTCTCCATCGATGACACATTGTACAGCATAAGTGTAATATGGACCCCAGTTAATGGATGCCGATGTAAGAGCTGCATCAGGAGCGGTAGGGATCATATCAATGTTATATCCGACACAAGGAACTTTCTTTGCTTCGCAGGCAGTAGGAGCTCCGGTTGTATCTGCGTGCTGACTTATAAGAACACAGCCATCTGCGATCAGCTGCTCTGCACATTCTTTCTCTAAATCGAAAGATGCCCAGCTGTTGGTGTACTTAACTTCCATTGTTGCAGAATCACATACGGACTTCACACCAAGATAGAAAGAAGTAAATCCACTGACAACCTCTGCATAAGGGAATGCTCCGACATAACCGATCTTACATTTGTCCTTTGTGATCTCTCCCTTTTCAATCATCTCATTTAATTTCATGCCGGCTACTACTCCGGATAAATAACGGGATTCATATACGTTAGTAAAGAAGTTGTGCATGTTTGGAATACCACTGCTCTTTGCCTGGTATCCGGTTGCATGGCAGAACTGGATATCCGGATAATCTCCGGCTGCCTGCATCATGTAATCCTCATGGCCAAAGCTGTTTGCAAAAATAATATTACATCCCTGCTCTGCCAGATCCACTGCAGCATCATAACAGCTCTCGTCTTCTTTGATCGTTGTCTTGATGATCACCTGGTCATCCGATAATCCCAGGTTCTTCTTCATCTCGGCAACACCGGTTAAATGAGCCTGGGTATAACCCTCATTCTCATCACCAATCATGATACAGCCGACTTTGATGTCGGAAGCGCTTACAGCCTTGCCAGCGGCTGCCTGGCTTCCTGTCGTACCTTCTGCTGATTTGTCGCTGGAAGATCCACATGCACAAAGTGAGAGGGTCATCGTAGCGGCGAGAATAAATGACAGTAATTTCTTCATCTTTTTTCCTCCTCTGTTTGTTGCTAAATGAAAAAATACACCTCTTATATTAGAATACATTTTTCCCAAAGTAAAGTCGAAATAAGAAGAAAATAAAATTTTTTCTTTATCTGAACATTAATTTATCTTTTTAAAGTGTCCATTACTTCCAAATTCTTCTTCAATTCGCATCAGCTGGTTATATTTTGCAGTTCTTTCCGCCCGGCACGGAGCTCCCGTCTTAATCTGTCCGGCATTGACCGCCACGGCAAGATCAGCGATCGTCGTATCTTCCGTATCTCCGCTTCTGTGAGAGATAATTGTTTTGTAACCTGCTTTCTGAGCCATCAAAATGGCATCGAGTGTCTCGGAAAGAGTACCGATCTGGTTTGGTTTTATGAGAATGGCATTTGCGATTCCCTTTTCAATGCCCTCTGACAATCTTTTCGTATTCGTCACAAAAAGATCGTCTCCTACAAGCTGGATCCGTTCTCCTAAGCGGTAAGTAAGCACCTTCCATCCGGGATAATCTTCCTCGGAAAGACCGTCTTCAATGGAAATTAATGGGAATTCCTCCACAAGTTCTTCATAATACTGGACCATCTCCTCTGCATTCCGGAACACTTCTTTCTCTTTCATCCTGCTCTCCCCCGGAAAATAGTACCGTTTTGTATTCTCATCATATAATTCCGATGCCGCTGCATCCATGGCAAAGCAGATATCTTCTCCCGGTTTGTATCCGGCCTCCTCCGTAGCCTCTTTCAAAATGGACAAGGCTTCCTTCGCGCCATCGAGATCCGGTGCAAATCCCCCTTCATCTCCCACCCCGGTGGAATAATCTTTTTCCGTCAGCGTTTTTTTTAACTGCTGGTAAATCTCTGCGCACATCTGAATTCCTTCGGAAAAGGTTTCCGCTCCCACCGGCATGATCATAAATTCCTGGAAATCAATACAGTTTTTTGCATGGGCACCCCCATTAATTACATTCATCATCGGAAGGGGAAGCACTTTTGCATTAATTCCTCCGATATATCGATAAAACGGGATTCCCAGACCTTCTGCTGCCGCCCTTGCCGTGGCAAGGGATACTCCAAGGATGGCATTCGCCCCATATTTACTTTTATTTTCCGTACCATCTGCCTCACGCAAAATACGGTCGATTTCCCTCTGATTGAGCGCATCACAACCACCAAGGCGGTCACAGATTCTGGTATTTACATTCGTTACCGCCCGTTCTACCCCTTTTCCGCCAAAGCGTTTTTCTTCATCCCGAAGCTCCACGGCTTCATACCTTCCTGTGGAAGCTCCGGAAGGAACAATTGCCTTTCCCATCGCTCCGCTCTCAAGCCGTACTGTCACTTCCACCGTCGGGTTTCCTCTGGAGTCCAAAACTTCCAGACCATGTACCTCCTCGATTTTAAATCCTTTTTTCATAAAAAAATTCCTCCTTACTGAAGATTGACGATTCTCTTTCTTCAGTATGGGAGGAATCTGGATAATTTATGCATTGATCTTGATGTATTCTTTTACTACCTCGACCAGTTTCTCATAACTCATACTGGCTGTATTCAGGCAGAAATCATAGTTTCTGACATCATTCCAGTCTCTTCCGGTATGATACTTACAATAGTCGGTACGGTATTTGTCCGTTTTTTCAATTTTACGAATAATTTCTTTGTCTGTACCGCCGTTCTGCTCCCGAACTCTTGCAATACAGTCTTTTCTAGGTGCATAAAAGAATAATTTGAGCACATGGGGTTCATCCTTTAAAATAAAATCCGCACAACGGCCGATAATCACACAGGATTCTTCTTTTGCAAGCTCCTTAATGATTTTGGCCTGGTAGTTG
>JALFIK010000119.1 GCA_022776205.1 Eubacterium sp. | reverse complement strand
TTCTGTCTAAAGAAATCGCATTTTTCGGACAGACTTCCATACAGGGATGGGCAAGACAGCCCTGGCAGCCATCTGTAACATGGACTTTCTTTTCCGGACAGGCATTACATGCAAACTTAATCACATTGATCAGCGGAGGTGTATAGTATGTTTCCGCCTGATCTGCCGCCTGAATCCCGTCAGATACCGGTGCCGGCTCCGCAGCACTTCTGTATGGAAGCCCCATGGCAAGACGAAGTCTCTCTCCTACAATGGCCCTCTCAAGAAATACATCATTTCTAAAGTTTCCCGTCTCTCCCGGAATAATCTTATATGGCAGCTCCTCAATTCTTTTATCCACCGGCCATTCCGTATGATAAGCCATTCGGGCAACTTCCGTAAAAATACGGTGTCTGATCTCCTGAATCCTTGTTTCGACTCCTCTCATATAAAAAACCTCCTGCTCTTTATAAAAAATTGGATTACAGTATTTTGTCTAAAAAAAATCAAGCCTTGTTAAGTATATCACAAAAATTCATTTTCTGGAACAATGTTTCCAATTTAGTACAATATTTATACAGCAGAAGGTTATTTTCCATATTTATTTTTATTTTTCTGACAGAAGTTTTTCCACCGTAACCAGTTTGACGCAGGTTACAAAGAGATTCGTAGCAACTGCCAGCTCCTCTTTTGATGGAAGCGTCGGTGCAATCCGGATATTCGAGTCATCCGGGTCAATTCCATATGGGAATGCGGCACCCGCTCCCGTAAGAACAAGTCCTGCCTCCTTACATCTGGCTACAATAGCCTTCGCACACCCATTCGTGGCGTTAAAGGAAATAAAATATCCTCCCAGAGGCTTGCTCCAGGATGCAATTTCCAATCCGCCAAGTTCTTTTTCAAGGGTGTTCAGAACCAATTCAAATTTCGGACGAATCACGGCTGCATGAAGTTTCATATGTTCCTTCATCCCATTAATATCTTTAAAATAGCGAACATGGCGCAACTGATTGACTTTGTCCGGACCAATCGTCTGCCATTTCATTTTCGATTTTATATCCGCAATATTTTCTTCTGAAGAAGAAAGTGCAGCCACACCGGCACCTGGGAAGGTAATCTTGGATGTGGAACAGAATTGATATACCATATCCGGATTTCCCGCCTTCTCACATTCTTCGAGAATATTTAAAATACCAGCCTCCTCATCATTCCGCAGATCATACAGATAATGAATTCCATAAGCATTATCCCAGAAAATACGAAAATCCGGAGCTGCCGGTTTTAAATTGGCAAATCTTCTCACTGTCTCATCAGAATAAACTACTCCGCCCGGATTGGAAAACACCGGAACACACCAGATTCCCTTCACAGCAGGATCATTATTTACATAACTTTCTACCATGTCCATATCCGGACCGTCCTCATTCATCGGAATATTAATCATCTCAATCCCAAATTGCTGCGTAACACCAAAATGACGGTCATATCCCGGAACAGGGCATAAAAATTTTACCTTATCAAGTCTGGACCATGGTGTGTTTCCCATGATTCCGAAAAGTTCCGCACGGGCAATACAATCATACATAATATTTAAACTGGAATTTCCAAGAACCATTACCTGAGACGGTTTCGCTCCCACCATATCGGCAAAAAGTTTCTTTGCCTCCGGAATTCCATCTAAAATGCCATAATTTCTCACATCCGTACCATCTTCTGTATTCATGTCGGATTCACCGTTTAACACATTCATCATCGGCATGGAAAGGTCAAGCTGTTCCTTGCCCGGCTTTCCTCTTGACATATCAAGTTTCAGACCCTTCCCCTTTTCCTCTTCGTATGCCGCCTGTAAACTGCTCTGTAATTCTAATAATTCTTCCCTCGTTAACTCTTTATATGGTTTCACTTCTTTACCTCCTGGAATATTCTATCGAAAAGTATAAGGTGTCCATTTGAAAAACACAATGATAATTGTATTCCTTTCTTGAATAAAAAACAAGTCATTTCTTCATTATTTACAAAAAAAACAGGGATATTCCTTTTTCTTTTCTTGTTTTTGAAATATTGTTATAGAAATCCTTCTGTACAGAGATATGAAAAATTTTATCTTCTTATCAGAAACATTCCTGCCGGCATGCATACTATAAATTGTAATCAAAAAACGGAGGAATATCCCATGAGCGATTTAGCTGCTGCAAACTGCCAGAGCCCTTGCCATCAGGATTGTGGTTGTGGATTAGGTAACTGTTGCTGGCTGATTCTTATCCTTTTATTCTGTAACGGAAGTGGCGGAGGATGTGGATGCAATGACTGCCTTCTCTGGCTCATTATCCTCTTCTGTTTCTGTGGCGATGGTCTCGGATTCGGCGGACCGGACCATGGATGTGGATGTTGCTAAACAAAAAAGAATCGGGAGAGCCCCTCAGCGGGCTCTCCCTTTATTATATTTTTTCTGTCTTGTGTTTTTTTGCAGATCTTCTTCCTCATTTTTTTGTAAATCGTACAGACATCGTTCCCCGCATCTTTTCTTTTTCAGACATTCCGGGTCAAGTTCATAGATTGTATCATCTTCCACGATCAGATTCTCATTCATATTTTTTCCCTTTCCCATATAAAAAATTACTACAGTACTTACTCACTGCATAATATACTATATGAAAATAACAGGGCTGTTTTCCTGTTTTAAGGAGGTTCTCAATGACAAATTATCCAACGGAAGATGTTTCTCCTCTTTCCCGCCTTATAAATGATGACAATCTTGTCATCATGGAAAAAATCATCCCCCATTGTCCCCCATCCATCGGACGTTTTCTTGCCGTGACAATGAAGCTGACAGAAATACAGAAAATCATAAATGGTTTTGAAGATTCTGACCGGCTTAGTGCCTGTGGTTTTGAAGATAGCCCCCGGGATATTGAAACCATTCTCGCATCCATCCGCAATTCGGTATCCGGGGAAAAGGCGGAACAAATCGATCAGATTTTAAGTCTGATCCGTTTTTCTAAATTTTACGAAAAATACAGAGAAATTATACAGGAGCACCCGGAGCTGATGCCTTCTCCCGGTCCTTCTGCCGCTGAAAAATCCCAGGAACCCAGTCCATTTTCCGACCCGTCCCTATTCTTTCTCCTCAATTCCATGATGAATAACTCCGAAGGAATGCAGGATGATAAATTAAAACAGATGATGGAAATTGCCAAAGCGGCAGGCAGCGAGCATAAAGATATGGGAGAACTTCTCTCTGCACTCCTGAAAAGCAAAGGTTAACATCTGATATCGGAAATCAGGGACAGATTCTGCGAAAGATTTCGAAAAATCCGTCTTTTTTCTTTCAGGGAAGCTTCTCCGGCATTCTCTCCTTGGTACTCTTCTATTTTCATCTCAAATTCATTTCTTCTTCTTTTGAGCAGGCCCTTACGGCCCTGCTCTTTTTCTTCCGGTTCACTGAAAAGAATCCCGTGCCCCAGCAATTTACCTTCTCCTGTATACAGATACAGACAACTGCCCTGCGAGAGTGCTCCTTTCACAAGCTGTCCCTTCACAAGCCAGGTCATATCGTCCGTATTATCATCCAGAAAATCATCAAAATAAAAAAGGAAACCAGATTTTTCATGAATTTCCATCACTTTTTTCTTCCAGGGCTCCAGATTCTCCTCCTCTTTATAACGTTCCATTACCCCCTCATGAAACTCTTTTATTTTTTTAAATAACATTTTTATCCTCCAGAATCTCGAAAAGACGCTCCATCGCCTCACAGTGATTATCTGTGACCGAACGAAGGCAAATCCTTACACCCTTTTCTCTGAGCTGTTTTAGTTTACTGACTCCGGTCTGAAAAATCTTATCATTTTCGATCCTCCCATCTGTCAGAATATACAGACAGATTTCCTTTTTTTCTGTTTCCTTTTCTTCCCTGGAGAGTTCCCTGATTTTCTCCTCGACAAGATCTGCACTGATAATCAATGCTTCCCCGGCGGAATATTCCCGGATACTCTGAGGAAACTGACACCGGAAACCTTCCGGCCGGGGTGCAAACTCTTTGACTTCCACACAACCATTGCCATACACAAAGGCCTGCTGATAACATCTTCCGAGAATTCTGTTTTCCGTCTCGATCTCGTCCTGAAGAAGATATAACAGACGGCTTATCTTTCCTGTATGTTCCAATTCTGTTCGAAGGATAACAAAAAGATCAAACTGTTCCACCCCCGCTCCCTTTCCCTTTTTTTTCTGAAGTCTTTCCGCCTGTTTTTTTTCTTTTTCCTGTTCCTTTTCTTCCAGGTTTTTTCTTGTGATCTGTTCAAAATTCTCCTCTGTCCTGATTGACTGCGCAAGCATCACCTTCCATCTGTCATACTCACAGGGTTTTCTGTCTGCAAACATATTTTTCCATTCTTCCGGCATAATATTGTAAAAAAGCTCGGAATAATCAGACTGCGTCTTCCCCGGTGGAATTTTTACATTTCCCCGGGAGCTGGCCGTGAGGAGTTTATACATCAAACGATTATCTGCAATTTTCTGGTCCTGCTCATCAAAGAGCAGCTTGTCTCCGAAAATTCTCTCATCTTCCGGATACCACTCAAAGTCCTGTTCGAAATCCAGCAGCTGAAATTTCTCCGGATGAAGAAGAAATACATTGTATCTACTGCTGTCCATGTCCACATAAATATCTTCCGGGCCGATCAGACCCGGATAAATCTGTTTCTCTGACAGTCCGGCAAGAATCTTCAAAACCTGAAGAGCAATTTTTTTAAGAATTAGAGCATCTACATGATAATGATCCATCTGTTCTCTTTCAAATAAAACTTTCACCGGAATTGCAGAAGAAGGCAGCTTCACAATTTCATCCTTAAATATGATTTCCGGAATTGTTTCCAGTTCCCGGATTACCGGATCTTCTTTCTCAAACAGTTCTTCCTTACGCACCAATGGAAACTCCCTTCATAAGATCTTTTAATGGTTTTACAATATTATCCAGAAATTCTGTGCTCATCGGCTTTAACAGCTTGTCGATTCGGATAAACATGGGAGAAGCTTCCTCGTCCAGTTCCCCGTCATCTTTCACAAAGCAGAAACGAAAATCTTCTTCACTCATTTCATCTGTGGAAAAAAAGATCACCTGCCCAATGGGATTGTCCAGATATTCTTCGTAATCATTACTTCCATAAGCATCCGTAAAAACAAGAATTGCCTTATTTCTCCCCGAAGACGGAAACTTTCTGACCGATGTTCCAATCGCACTGTGCACAGATTCTCTTCCATCATTTCCACCCCCGTAAAGTTTCACCCCTTTTAATTTCTTTAAAAAAGAGGAAAGATCAGAGGTAAAAAAATCCTTTCCCTCAAACAGAGCCGTTTCACATTCTTCCCCGTTTTTCTCATTTCGAATCACGGTCAGTCCGAGTTTCGGATAAACTTCATATTTTGAAAGGCATTCCAGAAAATGGGCTGCTGCATAGTACACTGCCGGAAATACCGTATACATGGAAGCCGTTCCATCTACCACAAAGTCCAGATAAAGGGTAAATGCCTGTTCTTTTTCTCTCTCAAAATTTTTCTGCAGATTTGCCGGAATTTCCGGATTCCATTTTCCGTCCATAAAAACCTCCTGTCTTATCTTTTTATCTTCAAAATTTCAATGTTGATTCCCGCATAGGTAAACAGATCTCCTTCGCTGACTTCCCCCTCTTTTTGCACCTTCACAGCATGGCAGTCTTCATGAAGAATCAATGCCTTTATTTTTGAGCCGAAGCGGTAAAAGGAGAGAATATGACCGCTCATTCTTCCATTCCGGCTCCGCTCTTGTTTTGTACCGAATATGATGGGTACAAAGCGATAATTTTTTACATACGGACTGTACTTCACATCTCCGATCCGATAGGAAAACCGGATGGTATCCTGATTTTGTGATGTTTCCAGAAGTTCCGGCAATTCGGGCAGTTCCCCGCTGGATAAAAGATACTCTTTCATATCACGGATTACTTCCCGGATGTCACTGTACCGGTCTTCCTCCCGTGCAATCATTTTTGCGATAATCTTCGTAAGCCGTTCATCGATTCCAGGCATTTCTTTAAGCTGATAGGCATAATCATCTCCAATCATGTAGTTTTTGATCTCTTCGCTCCCGTAAAAATGATGTTTTCCCGTATAAAGGAAATACAGCACAAGCCCCGCCGAATAAATATCCATTTCCGGTCGGCAGATATAACTGTTCCAATAGCGTGGATCCGCATAACCGGGTGTTCCTTTCTGTTCCCGTCTCTGCATGACCGTCACATTGGATGCATGAAGATGCACCCAGTCAAAATCAATGATTTTTACCACCGAACCATCCGGAGAAGCCAGGATATTTTCGGGTTTTAAATCTCTGTGTATGATTGGATCCTGCCGATACATGGACATGTAATGCTCAATTCCCAGCAGGAATTTCATGGCAATCCGGTTACACACCCTCATTTTTTCATTCCAGCTGTCTCCTGCAATCCCCCGGTTTCTTACAAGATCTGACAGATCACTTTCTTCAATATACTCAACAAGCGTAATGAACCTCTTATTTTTATCATCCAGCATTCCTCCGTAAATCCGGATGATATACGGTGAGTACAGTTGTACTTTACTTTCCTTTTCCACATAAACCTGCTCCAGATCATTACAGAATAATACTTTCACAAAATATTTTTTCCCCGTTCGGATATTTTCTCCGATCAATGCCTGTTTACTTCCGGTACGGTGGCATTCTTTTACCATTTTAAGAGGGATAATCAGATTTTCTCCGGTACGGTCTTTATCTTTTATCCAGGTAAACACTTCCCCTTCTTCAAAATATTGATTCATGGTCACCTTCCTCCTGTAAAACGGTTTTTTCGAAATTTATCCCTTAGGAAACCTGTTTTTTTCTCTTCGAGAGACGTATAGCAGCACTCTGTCTCCTGCTTTTCCTCCCGCAGTTTTTCCGTATTCTCTGTCTCTGATTTTTTCTCCCGTTTGTTTGTCCCCGGGATATAAAGAATGACTGTCTGATTATCTTCCTCGCCCTTTTCCCTTGCTTTGTCCAGAAGTCTTTGGATCATATCCTGCGGTTTTTTCTCGCTAAGAAAACATTGGGCAATCTCTGCGACAGACAGGCTTCCAAACGCTCCGTCAGATCCGATTATCAGCGCATCAATTCCCTCATCGGGAATAACTTTGCAATAAGGCCGGCTCCCTCCCTTTTTCCCAAGGTAATTGAGCAGCCGGTTCTTATTCTGACAATACAATAAAGAGCCCGGGGAAGT
>JALFIK010000103.1 GCA_022776205.1 Eubacterium sp. | reverse complement strand
CACAATATTTCTCATATTGGCCATATGTCTTTAATTTCTCCGTTTCTGAAAGAGTTCCCACTTTTTTTAACCTTCCTTCTTCTTTTTCATAACAAAACAGTGGATTAATCCGATATTCCTTCCTGTCATAATCCAGAAGTTCACAAATCTCAAGAATCTTCCTCGTTCCTTCCGGCAGACGCCCAAGATGGATCAGAATGTCCACTGCAGATCCAATCAGGCCCTGAATTGCCGCAAGAGGCATATCTATTCCCATAAGAACCATCGTTTCCAGCCGTCGAAGTGCATCCCTGCATGAATTCGCATGAATAGAACTAACAGACCCACTATGACCGGTGGACATCGCCTGCAGCATGGACATGGCTTCCCTTCCTCTCACCTCTCCGACGATAATTCTACTTGGACGCATACGAAGAGATGCCTTAATCAGATCTTCCATGGAAATCTCGTTCATTCCTTCCACATTGGCATTTCTTGTCTCCAGACGCACCAGATTATCTATATGATTAAACTGTAGTTCTGCAGAATCCTCAATGGTAATAATTCTCTCATCCGGTTCAATATATTCCGCCAGCCCGTTCAAAAGGGATGACTTCCCCGAATTTGTCGCTCCACTGATTAAAATATTATATTTTCCTTTGACAAATGTCGATAATATTCCCGCCAGACTGCCGGGAAATTCACGAAACTGAAGCAGCCTTTCAATTGTCATGCCTCCTTTCAAAAATTTACGAATTGTAATGACCGGTCCTTCCAGGGATACCGGTGGCAGCACGATATGTACCCTGGATCCATCCGGCAGACGAGTGTCCACAATCGGGGAAGACTCATTCACCAGGCGGTTTGTCGGTGCGACAATCTGTTCCACCAGGCGATAGACATCCGCCTCATCCAGAAAAGTATCTTCCACCCTTCTCAGCTTTCCGTTTTGCTCCACAAAAATCTTCGAGGATCCGATTACCATGATCTCACTGACCGAATCATCCTTCAGATAACTCTCCAGCAGATCAAACCCGCGGATAGAATAAAACATCTGCTTCCTGAGTTCCTCCTTCTCAAGAAGTGTTCCATAGCCCTTATGACCGCTTCTTAAAATGGTACGGTCAATTGCCCGGTAAATATCCTCATCACTCACACAGGCCATATTCCCATCCAGCTGCCGGAGGATTTCCTCCCGGATCTTTCTCCTGTCCGGATGCTCCATATTCCCTATCTCTCCTCCTTCCGAAAACGCACAAGACTTCCCTCAAAAAAATCTTCCCTGAGAATGTGCTCAATATGGTCACAAAATAAAGTCTGTCTCGGATTATCCCGGGAATCCACAAGAATCACCCGGTCAAACTGTCTGAAAACTCCGGGATTATTTATAAAACCATTTCCCTCTCCTAAAACAACATCCCCATACACACTCTCTTTTTTCAACTGGTCAAAAAACCACTGATAATCTTCCCGTGTCAGTTCTCTGAGATAAAAATACATATCCGGTGAATCCAGAAAGATAATTCCATTTTCCTCAGACACCATCTCCCCCAGTATCTTCAGAATATTTTCTTCTCTCAGATGTATGTAATAACAAAGATCTCCCATATCTGCACAGTTCTTCCCGGATACCCCCAGATCTTCCACACCAAGATATAAATCGCCCGGCTCCATGAACTCTCTCGCCATATCTCTTAAATTCTCCTCGAAAATCGGGGAGTAAATAACGGAAAACATCCTCTCTCTGTCTGATCCCGTTCCATAGGCTGCATTTTCCCGGACACAGGGCAGCTGCATTCGCTCCAGTAGTTCTGCCGGGTTGTGAAATTTACAAAAATATCCTTCCTTCTCTTCCAAAGAAAGCAGAATTACCTTCTCCTTTCCGCTTAGAATACTTTTCTGCTCCTCGGAAAGCTCTTCATAAAATAATTCATCAAAAAGATAACATTCCCCTTCCTCCCTTCCGCAGACAAAATGTTGCGCTCCGGTAAATCTGCGAATTCGCACCGAAGCAGGAAGATGATTCTCCAGATAGCGCACCAGGCGGTTTCCGTATTCTCCTTTCTCTCCAACAATGATTGTGTAAACTTCTGATGATTCCATACTTTCCGGTCATCCTTCCTATTTATTTCCTTTATTTCTATTTACTAACATTTATCCCAACATCAATATAACATAAATTTCCATCTGTGTCCAGTTTTATTTTTCTATTATTTACATTTTTTTCTTTCATAAATAACAACCTTTTCTCATATGTTGAAATTAAGAAACAATAGAAAGAAAAATTTCATGAGTCAGAACCAGATTCTTCTTATCTTCTTACTGGCCTGCCTTGCCGGTTATGCCATTTATGCCATAAAAAAAAGACCGGCAACCCTGCTGTTTTTCATGGGACGCAGTGCCGCTGGCCTGTCTTTTATTTATTTTATGAATTTTATTCTAAATGCAAGGGAAATTGTCACAGGCATCGGTATCAATCCTCTTACCGGCCTGATCAGTGCCATCCTGGGAATCCCCGGTGCGATTCTTCTCTACGCTATTCACCTGTACACCCTCATGTAAGCAGTTTTTAATGAAACAATCCGCTCAGTGCCTTAAAAATAGACGACAGCGCCTGCTTCAGTTTCTGGAAAAATCCCTGGGTATCCAGGTCCATCTCGCTAAGTTTATCATAAATTTTTCCTGCCTGCTCTTTTAAATCACTGACGCTTAAGTCCAGCTTATCGATTTTCTCCATGAGTTCTGCAATCTCCTGGCGCTGCTCCTCCGTAATATTTACTTCCAGCTCCTTGCTGCACTCATCAATAATATCCTTGATATCCTCTTCACTCTTGACATCATCGGATAAAACCTTCTCCTTAATCAGTGCCAGAAACTGTTCTGCCTTGGCCGAATCATCCAGCGCATCTGCAAGCTCGCTGGTCACAACCAGCTCGTTCGTTGCCGCATCCTTACTCTCGCCGGAAATGGTCTTTCCTGTCATATCCTCGTAGGCTGTCATGGCACCGACGAGCGCTGCCGTCCCGGTAATTTTATAAGGTCCGGCCACCGTAACAGAAGCATCCGTCACTCCGGCTGTTGTCAGGGCATTTTCGTACATTCCATCTGTACAGTATGTGATATTTTTCGTTGTGACATTAATGCCCTCGCCCTTATCTTTCTTCTCAATTAAAACAGAGGAAAGCGCCCTTGAACCAATCACGGAATCATCCAGGTAATCGTCCAGATATTTATGCTCATCCTTATTTGTAATCTTTACCACCTGATACTCATCGAGATCATCCTCATCCACATCCAGAAGATCGAGCACAGTCTTCTTTTCCTTCGCGTTAAGATCCGCACCCAGGGATAAATACGGTTTTTCCGCCACTGCATCCGCAGATACATTCACCGGTCCCATACATAGTATCGCAGTCATTGCCGCCAGCAAAACGGCCGTCATTTTTTTATTTATCATGATTTCCACCTCCAGATAATATTCTCATGAATTACAGTCTATCATATTTTCTTTTTCAATGTGTTGCCAAAGCCTATCTTTATTCTTTCATTTTTATATCGATTTTTTAAAAAATTGATAAGCAGAAAGATTCCCGCACAAAAAAGGCTGATTTTCCAGCCGGCAGAAAAGCCCGGCGGAGTATAGGACAAAGAAACTTTATGATTCCCGGCCTGTACCTTTACCCCGAGAAAGGCTCCTCCGACTTTGCATGCCTCCACGCTCTTCCCGTCCACAGAAATCTCCCATCCCTCATCAAACGGAATGGAGAAAAATAAGATCCGGTCTTCCCGGGCAGTGACATCACCCTCTATGTGATTCCCGGAATATTTTGTCATACGAAATGCTCTCTGCGCAGCAATATCCGCAAGGGTGGAAAACGCACTCTCACTGAAATCGGCTGCGGACAGACGGACATATCCATCCGGTGTCTCCCCCTTTAACCGAAAAGTTATTTTTACAACAGAACCGGATTTTATTTTTCCGACAGAAAAAATCGAACCGTCCAGATCCCCCTGCTCTTTCAGTTCTCCATCCACATAAACACAGGCTGTTTCCACCTGAGTTCCATCATAAAACAGATGAAGATTCTCCATGTCCTTCCCTGGCCGTATCATAAATGCCATGTTTTCCGGATCCGCGTCTTTATACTTAAAATAATACTCCCCATCATTCGTTTTCCTTACACTGCACAACTTTGTCTCCGGATCGGGCATATCGATGTTTTGAAAGAGACCGGAAACTCCAAATGCCCGCTCACCAAGCTCATTTTGTACCCGGAACGGATAAGCGCTCTGATAAAACCAGTCCGTAACCGAATCATTCATTAAGTAACCGATGGACATATTTTTTACCGGATTTTCGAAAATCCGAAAATCCCCTTCTGTTTTTTTATAGGAAAAATCTGTCGTGAGCCGGTCACCCTCATGATAATACAGATATCTCACATCAAAAAGAAGATTGGTCACAGGAGTAGCCCCTTTGTAAAGATATTCATTACACCCTGTATAAAATCCCAGCGAATCCATTATATTTACCATCCGATCCGTCGCAGTTGACCCGAATAAACCCACACTTTTTAATGGATACCAGGCGTTTTCATCGACCATCAGCGCCTGCGCCAGCTCGCTCCGGTAAAATGATTTGTCATCAAGAAAAGCCGTTGCCTTTTCCATAGCCTCCGTCCCGTAAAAAAACTTTGAAACAGAGATTTGTCCGTTCGTATCAAATCCCACCATGGCCGTTACCGCCATTTCCATCATGGCAATCACACAGAACACTGTCCGGTACCATATTTTTCTCTTTTTTGATAAAGAATATAAAAACAGGAGAAGTCCATACAACATAAGCAGCATTCCCGCCACACCGTACACGACATCTTCCGGCGGGTCACTCCCTTTTAGTCTCCCAAAGGCCAGAAGTGCGACGCCGCCAAGGCATCCTAAGGCAATCTGCCAGCCTTCTATCCCGTTAAGATGCTCAAGTACCTCCCACGCCATATACAAAAGCACGAATCCAAACAGAAAAGAGAAACGATTTGGAATCCCGTACTGATCGTGAAATCCATGCCAGATGAAATTAAGGATCGTCTCGCTAAAACTCAGATAAAAAAATGCGAGCAGCACTGCCTTTTTTATTTTTTCTCCTGCCCGGATTTCCCGGTTAAAAAAGTAAAGGATTACAAGGAGAACCGTAAAAATTCCCACATATAAATTTGCATTCCCGTCAAAATTGTCATGACTGATGGGACTTCCCAGAGCAAACTGCCGGTTAAGAAGATCTGCCATTCCCGTAAGAAAGCTGTGTTCCGGAAGCTGCATGGTCTGCCCGGAAGCAGTCTGCTTAATTCCAAGATAAGCAGGAAGAAGCAGAACTGCCGCCATCCCCGCTGCCAGGAAAGAATACATCACAAAAGAAAGCCCCCGGAAAAAAAACTGTTTTATACTGCGAAAAGAATAGAGCAGATACCAGATTACCGCAAAAATACAAATCATGAAGGCAATGTAATAATTACAGAAAAGCGCATAAAAGAGAGAAAGACAATACAGCCTTCCATCCTTTTTGTCAATGAGACGCTCTATCCCCATTAAAACAATCGGGAAAATCATAATCGCATCCAGCCACATCACATTCCAGCAGTATCCAACCATATAGGCACAAAGTGCATAGGCAGTCGAAACTGCCAGCACGGGAAAACCGGCTTTCTTACTTTTATTTGAAAAATAGATGCCTGCCGTCATTCCACTGAGTGCAATTTTTAATACAATGAGCATACTGACAACCATATTCAGCTGACTCTTTTTAAAAAATACAATAATCAGATTAAAAGGACTGGACAAATAATATGAAAATAACGATAAAAAATTAATTCCCAGACCACTCCGAAAGCTGTAAAAAAGATTTTCCCCGCTTTTTAACTTATCATAGAGAATCGAATAAAAAGGCATGTACTGATGGAGGCCGTCGATAATCACAAAAGAATTATCTCCGAATGGCGCAACACGAAACACGATACTACAGCCAATCATCACGACCAGAGGAATAAAAAAAGAAAGTAATATAATATTTTTTCTATTCCCTTTCATTCTTCCACTCCTTTACTCTCCGTCTTAACAAAACCAGGCACCGAAGAATATCCACCCTTTTCTTTATCATAAATTTCACACTCCCATGACTCATCTGGGTCACATTAGAAGAATGCCTTCGGTAACCAATCAGCTTCTGTGGCAAAAAGGAGACTTTTCCCATTCGTTCTGCCGCCATCCCAATCCAGTAATCATGCATATACATTGCTTCCGGAATAGGACAAATCACGGCAAGGAGTTCTCTTCGGAAAGCCATACAGCAGCCGACATAACTGTTTTTTATAAAATTTTTCAGGACACCCGGCCGGCTTTTTCTCATGGAAAAAAGACTCTCTTCCCCGGTCTGCTCCCCTCTTTCATTCACGATTCCGGCATCGTGAATGACCGCCATAATTTCCGGATTCTGAAATTCTTCTTTTACAGTTTCCACCTTATTCTTTTCCCAGATATCATCCTGGTCCGATAAAAAAATGAAATCTCCTCCACAATAACGGAGTGCATTTTCAAAATTACGGACAACCCCCTTTCCCGGCCCCATAATGATATGAATACGGGCATCGTCTTTTGCCAGATCGGAAAGAAGGGATAACGATCCGTCCTGTGCGCCGTCTACGGAGATGACCACCTCATCCTGCTGTTCTAACTGACATAAAATCGTATCCAGCTGTTCCCTGATATACATTCCTCCGTTATAGTAGGCCAATGCCACTGAAACTTTCATAAAAACCTCCTGCAGGCTACAATATGATATCTTCTTCCGCCTTTTTCTTTTCCGCTTCGAGAATTCTCTTTTTTTCTTCCTCTGTCAGATTTCCATCCTCCAGAATCTTATCATAATTTTTTGTACTTCTTGTTAAATTATTTCCTAAAAAAATTTTTTCTCCCTGACTATCCATGCTGCCAATTACTACACCCATTTTACTGCTCCGTTTTATAAGTAGTACTGTATACATCTGATTCAAT
>JALFIK010000088.1 GCA_022776205.1 Eubacterium sp. | reverse complement strand
ATAATCTATATTCAAGTTCAGGGCGTTATGAATATGAGTCATCAGGTACTGATTGCGATTGTTCTCCGGGAAGTCCGCCAGTAATTTCTGGTAAGAAGCCTGTTGTTGTGCTATATTATTATTAGCAGCATACTTTGCTCTTAATATATCCAGCCGGGACAAGCCACTCCCGGCTGTTTCCTTGTGTAAACTCAAGGGAAGCGTTGCCAAATCCAGCATACTCAGCCCTCCTTCCCATACTTGCCGATAAATTCATTCACTTCCGAAATACGGAATCTCTTTTGACCTCCGACCTGATACGTGGGCAGACCGCTTTTCCGCAGTTTCATCAATGTTGAAATGCTGATGCCGAGATATTCGCATACCTCCTGCCGGGTGACATACGGTTCTCCGTACAGTTCTCTCTTTGCCCAGTCGGGGCAAACCATATTTGATTTTCGTTGGGGCATAATGCCTCCTTAATAAAATATTAACCGGTATCCCCGCGCACGATTCCTCGGAACCATGCTGTCAACGGTTCGTGTATCCGGATTGAATCAGGATAAAGCTGCTGTTGCAAAGAACGTGAACGCCAGTACCTGTATACGGCTCCACGCAAGAACAATGTCTTGTTTTTGATGAGAAGAACACTTCTGTTTCTTCGATAAAACTTAATATAAGCAGCGATGCGTAAAATGTCAAGAGGATGCAAAACAGAGCTGTTTTTACAACGAGAAAACGTTATCAATAATGAATCATGAATGCAAAACATGAACATGGCTTATTTGATATAAAATCTATATCTTATTTAAATTCATTATGTTATGACGTAAACGGCGCAAGATGTTCATAGATTCTCAATAAGATCGCTATTACCGTAAAGAGATTGGGCTTGTATTTTTTCAAAAGTATGCTGTGGCCGGTGAATACTGAAAAATCCTAAAATCTCTCACGGCGGAGCTTGAATTATCGCCTGCGTCAAGGTATTCTTTTTGGCGGAAAAGGTTTTCAACCACCAAGGGGAGGATACCGGGGGATGAAGTACAAAATCATCGACTCACTGGATGAACTGAATGAGAAGCTGCAAGAGCTGAACCATTCAGATGACGCAGAGCTGAGAGTGATCCAGATCAAAAGCCTCGGAAAAGTTGAGCCTCTTCAAACCGCACCGCTTTTGACATACACATCCCCACAAAAAGAATCTGCTGCTCCGAAGATCACCAGCCAAGTGAATGCAAAGCCATTGATAAAACGTCCCGTGTTTTATGATGTTGCAAAAACGATTCATCCCCGACTGAATATTGCCTATGAAGCATATCACCCCCGCGGAGCAGTTCTTGTCGATGAGCAGAAAACAAAGATGCTGGTGCTGAACGATTTTTTTAAGCGGAAGGGAGTGCTATTTTACCCCGTTGACGATAAATCGGCTAATCTTGACTGGCTGCTTTACCTCTGCCATTTTCTCATGCCGTGCGGTATACTGGGGGATTATAATTTTTTCCCTTTGCCGCTGCTAAAGATTAAAGGTGGAATAAAATCGGAATTGGAGAGCAATTTAGATAATCCTTTGGTATGGACACAGTATTATCCTTTTGGACAAGAGGATTTTAAAACAGTAAACTGGGACAATGGGTATTACAGTGCAGATAGCCCTGAAAATAAATTTTCACAGCTCAAAAATCATAGACTGCACGATGTTACCGAAGGGAATTTTTATGCGATTCCGATAGATACGATTGAGCTTGAAAGCGAATATACAATCAATCCGGTTACATATAAGTTACTGACTGCATTTGCATTTCCGGTCTATGAGGGTTTGATGGTTTTCGCGCCTTCCGTGTTATGCGAAAAACTGTTGCTTTACCTTGTTAAAAAATATCGGGCAAGCGCGGCTCCTATAGAGCAGGTAAAAAAATTGCTGCACCAAGTCAAGAAATCCGAACTGGAAAATTTTGAAAACATGGTCCTTCCAGAAAACAAGTCTGTTATTGAGATCATTGATATCGAAAAAGACAGTGGCAGAAGCAAGCAGATTAAGTTTCGCATATCAACGGAGAAAGAGAATTCTGCCAAAGAGCCTGACAAGTGTACTTTTCTGGAACTGAAAAGAATACTGGTTTTGCATTATGTGACCTTTTCTTCAGTACGATTCATTTTGCCAACAGAGAAAATCCAGAAAGCACGACTGGCAGAACGACAAGGTATCCCTATTGAATCTATCAAGGGAGAAGTCCATGACGGTCAATACTTTCCAACAGAGACTGAAGAAAAAAACTGTTCTGAAAAAAGATGCCCGGCTTGTACCTGCCGTGAGGAGTGTCGGCTTCTGCAAGCAATATGGGGAGATGA
>JALFIK010000067.1 GCA_022776205.1 Eubacterium sp. | reverse complement strand
ACCCACGACCTCCACAATGCGAATGTGATGCGCTCCCAACTGCGCTAATGCCCCATGAAAAAATGGAAGCAAGGAGGCTCGAACTCCTGACCTCTCGCGTGTGAGGCGAACGCTCATCCCAGCTGAGCTATGCTTCCATATAAATTATTATAACACTGTGCATTAAAAAATCAACTGTAAATATGGGAGAATATTAATTTAAAATAAATAATTTAAATTTATTGTTGACTATTAGTCATTTTTGGTATATAACATTCCTTGAAATTAAAAATGACTATTGGTCATAGAATAAATAATATCAAATAAGAAAGAAGGAGAAGAGAATGGATAAAGTAGGAAAATGGATTGCAAAGCATAAGATTCTCATCATTATAATAAGCTTTGCATTACTGATCCCGTCATACTTTGGTATGGCAGCCACCAGAATCAATTATGATGTGCTGAGCTATCTTCCGGAGTCACTGGAAACAGTGAAAGGACAGGATATTATGGTTGATGAGTTTGGCATGGGAGCCTTTTCCATGATTGTTGTAGAGGATACGGACTTGAAAGATGTGGCGGCCCTGAAACAAAAAATAGAAGGTGTTGATCATGTGGAGAAAGTCCTGTGGTATGACAGTGTGTTGGATCTTTCTGTTCCTGTGGAAATGCTCCCGAAAGATTTAAGAGAAGCATTTTTTAAAGGTGATGCTACGATGATGATTGCATTATTTGATAACACCACATCTTCCGATTCATCAATGGATGCAGTTACACAGATACGTAAGATTACGGCGCAAAATTGTTTTATCAGTGGAATGACAGGTATTGTTACAGATATTAAACAGCTTGCATTACATGAGATGCCTATTTATGTTGTCATAGCCGGAATTTGTTCTTTGATTGTTTTGCTTCTTGCCATGGACTCTCTGGTAGTGCCTCTTCTGTTCCTGCTCAGTATAGGTATGGCAGTAATCTATAATCTGGGTACAAACATATTTCTTGGAGAAATATCGTATATTACCAAGGCTCTGACCGCAGTTCTTCAGCTCGGCGTGACAATGGATTATTCCATTTTTCTGCTGAACAGTTATGAGGAAAATAAAAATAAATATCCGGATGACAGGGAAACGGCTATGGCTCATGCAATCGCTGCAACATTTAAATCAGTGATTGGAAGTTCCATTACTACGGTAGCTGGTTTCTTTGCATTGTGTTTTATGACGTTTGCTCTTGGACGTGACATGGGAATTGTTATGGCAAAGGGAGTATTAATCGGAGTAGTTTGCTGCGTTACATTCCTGCCGGCTATGGTTCTTACCTTTGATAAGGCAATTGAAAAAACAAAACATAAACCTTTGATACCAAGCCTTGACAAAGCTTCTGCATTTATTACAAAACATTATAAAGTATGGCTGATCGTTTTTCTGGTTATGCTTTTCCCGGCAATTTACGGAAACAGTCATTTGCAGAACTATTATAATATCGACAGATCTCTTCCACAGACTCTGGACAGTAATGTGGCTAATAAAAAGCTTCAGGATACTTTTGATATGAGTAATATTCATATGATCCTTCTGAAAAAAGGTATGACTTCTCAGGAAAAAGGAGAAATGCTGGATCAGATCAAGGATGTAGATGGTGTCCGCTGGGCACTGGGAATGGATTCCTTTGTAGGTCCTGCTTTTCCTGATACTATGATTCCTGAAGATGTAAAAAATATGCTGGAAAGTGATCAGTATGAACTTCAGTTTGTCTGTTCCAGATATAAAACAGCAACAGAAGAGGTTAATAAACAGATCGATGAAATTCAGAAGATTGTGAAAAAATACAGTCCTGGTTCCATGGTTATTGGTGAAGCACCTTTGACGAAAGACCTGGAAGATGTTACGGAAGTGGATCTGAAAACTGTAAATATCGTTTCTATCCTTGCCATATTTATCATCATAATGATCGTATTTAAATCAATTTCCCTGCCGTTTATTCTTGTTGCGGTTATCGAATTTGCCATTTTTGTAAATATGGCAGTGCCTTTCTATCAGGGAAAGGAAGTTGTTTTTGTTGCAAGTATTGT
>JALFIK010000062.1 GCA_022776205.1 Eubacterium sp. | reverse complement strand
CAACTATTTTATAATATATGTACTTTTCTCCCATATTTTCTCCCGAAATCCGCAGTGATCAAAGCACCGCTTCCCCGGCCTGCCTCCGTCACATAGATTTCATCAGCCATTGCGGCCATAATCCTGTTTCTTCGGGGAAACCGGTATTTTGACGGAGGAACTCCCGGCTCATACTCCGAAACCAGAAGGCCATTCTCTTCGATTCTCTTCATCAACAGATTATGCTCTTTTGGATAACAGATATCCAGCCCATTTCCCAAAACGGCAATAGTATATCCCCCGTTTCGTATACAGGCTGTATGTGCATAGGAATCAATTCCTTTTGCCATGCCGCTTATGATCGTCTTTCCTTCCTGTACCAGTTTCTTTGACAGAGCAGCTGTTTTTTCTTTTCCCTCTTTACTGCATCTGCGGGAACCGACGATAGTATTGCCACAGATATTCTCTCTTAAAATTCCTTTGCAATACAGCAAAATGGGCATGTCCGGAATTTCCCGTGCCAGATAAGGATACTGACTGTCTTCCAACGTGACCACTTTTATTTCATTGTGCATACATTTCTCCAGGATTTCTTTCGCCGCATCCAATTCACGGCTGCCAAGGATTTGTTTTATATCTTCCCCGGTAAGTTCCCGGATCGCTGATAATTCTGCCTCTTTTGCGTAAAACACATCCTGTGCTGTTCGGTATTTTTTTAAAAGACTGCGCTGTTTTATCGGGCCAAGACCTTTTATTTTTGTAAGCCAGATATCATATAAAATATGTTCTAATTGATTATCTTTCCATTCCATCACCGCAATTTCCTCCATGCATTATTTTACGATCATCAGCTGACTGTTGCTCTGATCAAGATCACGATAAGATAAAACTTTCTCTATATCTTCAAAACGGATGCGTTCTTCTCCGTGAAGATCTGCTGAAGTTCTGGCCATACGGAGTATTTTATGAATGACTCTGGCACTGTATCCGTATCTCTCACAGGTTTCTTTCAGATATGCCGTAGTTTTTCCATCCATCTCACAATATTTCTGAATCATGGATGTCGTCATCTGGGAATTGCAATAAATCCCCTCCTCTTTCCGATATCGCTTTTTTTGAATGTTTCGTGCCCGTTTCACCTTTTCCCTTAACTCTTTTGAGGAAGGGGCGGGCACAGAATTGGAAATATCGAAAAAGCCAACTGGATTTACTTCTTTCTGGATGTCAATCCGGTCCATGATCGGTCCGGATATTTTACTTCGATATTTTATAATTTCATAATCTGTACAGCGACAACGGGAAGAGGGGTAATATCCACAGGGGCATGGATTCATTGCCGAGACAAACATAAAATTTGCAGGATAGGTATTGGTTCCGTTTACCCGGGCAATGGAAACCTTCTTGTCCTCAATCGGCTGACGCAGGGAATCCAGGGTACGTCTTGTAAATTCCGTCAATTCATCAAGAAACAATACTCCGTTATGGGCAAGGGACACTTCTCCCGGAAGGGCATTCACTCCTCCTCCGATCAGGGCATTCAGCGAAACATTATGATGGGGTGCTCGAAATGGCCTTTTTGTTATCATTCCGTGATTTTTCTTTAACACCCCGGAAATACTGTATATTTTTGTAACTTCCAGACATTCTTCTTCACTCATTTCCGGCAGGATCGTCGGAATTCTACTCGCAATCATCGTCTTCCCACAGCCGGGTTCTCCAATCATGAGCATGTTATGTCCTCCTGCTGCCGCCAGGACAACTGCCTCGACCAGATCATTCTGTCCTTTTACATCGGCAAAATCCAGATTCTGCTCCTCAACATCCGAATCTGATGTATGCGCAGGAATATGTTCGTCATATTCTTTCTTCCCTTCTAAAAAAAGAACAACATCCCGAAGTGATTCAAACCCATATACTTTGATATCTTTAACCAGTTTCGCTTCTTCATAATTTTCCTCCGGTATTATGACCTCTTTGATTCCATTTCTTTGGGCTGCAATGATCATTGGAAGAACTCCACTGCATGCGCGTATAGATCCATCTAAAGATAATTCCCCGATAAACCCATAACGGTCCAGCCCTTTTGCCGCAATATCCTCACTCTGCTGTAAAAGACAGATTGCCATTGCCAGATCAAAATGTGCACCTCTTTTTTTCCGGTCTCCCGGTGCAAGATTAATGATTATTTTCTTTTTCGGCATGGAGTATCCGCTTTCATCTATTGCCGACTCTATCCGTTCCGCTGCCTCTTTTATCGCCTGATCCCCCATTCCGATCACTGATACTGAAGGATTTCCCTCAAGAGTTTTGGTCTGTATGTCAACAACATATCCCTCAATTCCCTGAATTGCAAAACTTTTTACCATGGTAGCCATTCGTCTTTCCCCAACTCCTTACAAATCCGCCCTTCCAGCTGATTATAACTTACTCTCGATTCTACAAAGTCCCTATATAATGTTCTGTTTTCATTCTTAAAATATTTCAGCGTTTTTGTAATTTCCGTAAGTTTATCGTCTGCCATTCCTACAATTGTCCTGTAACTGCTCCACAAATACTGGGATGGCTCTGCTACCATCTGTGCTTTAACAGGGTTCAGATGAATATACCTGCTTGTCTGTAAAAAATAATCGTCATTGTCTATCTCCGAGGCCCGGTATCTTCCGCGGAAAACCCCTCCATCTCTTCCATATTTCGTATTAAAATAGCAGGCATAGCGCAGATCGATTCTCTGCATGATCACCCATATTTCCGTATCTTTCGTTTCCATCAGAAGATGATAATGGTTAGTCATCAGGCAGTATGCATGAATTTTAAAATAATATTTCTTTTGTATATCTTTCACCATCGCAAGAAAATATTGAAAGTCTGCCTCATCCAGAAAAATATTCTGTCGGTTTGAGCCCCGGTTCATCACATGCAGAATCTCTCCCGGATACCATTTCCTTATTCGTCTTCCCATAAAACCTCCATACAAAATTATACGAGTCATTTTTGTCCTTGCTGGTATCATATCACATATTTTTACTTAATGCAACATTAATGTAAATATTTCACATATTTTTCACTGGCTACGGTACCTTTGAATATTGACATGTGACATAATTTAGGGTAAAATATAGGCACAAAGGAGGGTGGTTTTATGCAGATTATTCCTATGCGAGATTTAAAAAATACAGTGGATGTGGAACGGCGTTGTGCAGAGGAGAATGGGCCGGTTTTTGTAACGAAAAACGGATATGGGCGTCTTGTAGTCATGGATATCGAATACTATGAAAAAACCATGCAGAAGATGTATGAAGCGAAAGCAATCCTGGAAGGGTTTAGGGACATTAAAAATGGAGATACCGTAGATGGAGATACAGGACTTCAAAGTATGAGGAGTAAATATGGCATCTAAATTCAAGTACCAGCTGACAAAAAGGGCTGAGGCTGACTTGGATGAAATCATATCGTATATTGCTGTGGAATTATCAAATCCTCAGGCAGCTTCAAGTTTCATGGATAAACTTGAGAGAGAAATTGATGAAGCATGTTTATTTCCTGAAAGCGGATCTGCTGTGGTCAATGAATTCTTGCCAAATATAAATGTGAGGAAAAAACTTGTTGGCAATTATATTATGTATTACTTTCCCGATTATTTGAAAAAAACAATTTATATAATACGTATTGTATATTGTAAACGGAATATGGATGAGCTTTGGAAAGAAAAGGTGCCAGGGGAAAAGCAGAAATAGCCGGTTGGCTGTTATTGCTCTCTGTCTAAAGGGTGTCTTACTTAAATCTTAAAAACGATCGCAGTGGTTGGGGAACTAACGGCGGTCGTTTTTGCTTGTGTTATTATGATCTTTGTCTTCTTTCTTACGTTTCAGTCTCTTGATTTTCTCCACCATCCCTCCAACTGCACCTTCGGTTCTAAGACAGTCAGGTGGTGTCGTAGCTGGTGACCATTACCGGCGACAGTTTGTTATGTTGGTCACTAGCTACGACACCCTTGCGGGCAGATGACTATGACTGCTCCGGACTTGGCTGAATTGCTTTGTTTTCCGGATAAGCACTTTCATTTACTCTGTATTTGGCAACCCTATAAATATTTTACAGTTTGTTCACCCTTTTTTGTTTCCTTGACTCCGTCCGAGAATTCCTCTTCGACAGAAAATTGTTCACTAGTTGCGACCCCAATTCCTCGATAAAGGCTTTTATTTGCTCTATATTTGTCAATACTGTAAATATTTCACAGTTCGTTCACTTGCTACGGCACCTTATCACCCATTTTACTAGTAAAACATTTGACATATAAATTGTAAGATGATAATATATTATTAAAGGTGCTACCGATAAACGGCTAGCCCACAATACTTAAATGATAAAAACGATCGCAGTGGTTGGGGAACTAACGGCGGTCGTTTTTGCTTGTGCTATTATGCTCTTCATCTTCTTTCTTGCGTTCCAATCTATCGATTTTCTCCACAATCCGTCCAACTGCAACTCCGGTTCCAAAAACTGCAAGGATAAATCCTGCCAATGTTATGTAATCCGTCATCATAATCACACCACCCT
>JALFIK010000061.1 GCA_022776205.1 Eubacterium sp. | reverse complement strand
CCAGTGTCGTATCCGTGTCTTCTACCACATCATGAAGAAGGCCGGCAACAATCGTTTCCTTGTCCAGTTCCAGTTCCGCAAGAATGATCGCCACGCACAAAGGGTGGATGATATAAGGCTCCCCTGATTTTCTCTTCTGATCTTTATGGGCATCCCGTGCAAGTCGATAAGCTTTCTCCACCATGGAAATATCTGTGGACGGATGATATTCCCGGATTGTTTTTATTAATTTATCATACAGAACCTCAGGATCGGTAAAATCCTCCGGCTTACTTATTTCTTTCTGTGTCCTTACTACCTTTTGTTTCTGGGCCTCCATAACTCATCACCACGCTTCATAAAAATTTAAAAGTAGGATAATTGTACACCAATTTGCCATATTATGCAAGAGAGGCCGCACAATGTTGTACCGCCTCACCCATATGGATTAATATTCACTTTTTTTCGACTCACAGTAGATGCATCGATATACGCGGTTTTCTCTGTCCGTGAGTTTGAAAACATGATCCAGGTCTCTCTCCACAGAAGTAATACATCTTGGATTTTTGCACCGGACAATATTCACGATTTTCTCCGGAAGCTCCAGATGCTTTTTCTTTACAATATTTCCGTCCTTGATATAGCAGACGGTAATATTCGGATCGATATATCCTAAAACATCCAGGTTGATATCCAGATTATCTGCAATTTTTATAATATCTTTCTTTCCCATCTTACTGCTCTGTGCATTTTTAATGATTGCAACACTACAGTCCAGATCATCCAGACCAAGATATTTATAAATCTGCATACTTTTTCCTGCTTTAATATGGTCAAGAACGATTCCGTTTTTAATACTGTCAATTTTCATCTGCACTTACCCCCAATAATGTCATAATCAATGCCATTCTCACATATTTCCCATATAATGCCTGTTTAAAGTAACAAGCCCGAGGGTCATCATCCACTTTTGTGGAGATTTCATTTACCCTTGGCAGTGGATGCATGATACAGAGATCTTCTTTTGCAGTATCGAGTTTTTTTTCATCCAGAATAAAACTGTCTTTCAGGCGAACATAATCTGCCTCATTAAAGAATCTTTCTTTCTGTACTCTTGTCATATATAAAATATCCAGTTCCGGCATAACTTCTTCCATGGTTCGGACTTCTTTATAAGGAATATTCTTCTTCTCAAACACGTCCTTGATAATATAATCCGGCAGACGGAGTTCTTCCGGAGAAATCATGACAAAGTTAATATTATCGTACCGTGACATCGCCTTGATCAGCGAATGAACCGTTCGTCCGAATTTCAGGTCACCACACATTCCAATGGTAAGATTCTCCAGTCTCCCCTTTTCCCTGCGGATTGTCATGAGGTCAGTAAGCGTCTGCGTCGGGTGATTATGTCCGCCGTCACCGGCATTTATGATAGGAACATTTACTTTTCTTGAAGCAGCAAAAGGTGCACCTTCTTTCGGATGACGCATGGCAATAATGTCTGCATAACCAGCTACTACTCTCACAGTATCCGAAACACTCTCTCCCTTTTTGGCAGAGGAGGAGTCGGCAGAAGAAAAACCAAGTACATTGCCTCCAAGCTCCATCATGGCCGCTTCGAAACTTAGTCTTGTTCTTGTACTTGGCTCAAAAAAAAGTGTGGCTAACTTCTTATGTTTACATACATCCTGATATTTTTTTTTATGAAGAATAATGTCATCTGCCAGATCGAGCAAATCATTAATCTCTTCTACGGATAAATCCATAGGATCTATTAAATGTTTCATACAGACCTCCTTTGTGTTTATGCCCTTCTTCTCCGGGCCGTTTTTCTTACTATACCTTTTTGGAACTTTTCTGTCAAGAAATTAGAAACCCCGACAAACTTCCTGTTTATCCTTTTTCCTGTATCAGATAAGCAAAACCTTTTTCCACAAGAAATTCCGGATGATAAGACATTTTTGCTTTTCTAAGTCCATCCACACCCACAACGTCCACCCGGTTTACGTATTTATAATTCCCAGCCTCA
>JALFIK010000140.1 GCA_022776205.1 Eubacterium sp. | reverse complement strand
GAAGAGGGAAGGAATCTTTATGAGGTGATGGATCTTGGTTTTGGAAAATGCAAAATGTGTGTCTGCGGTCCGGAAAGTGCAAGGGAAAGACTGAAACATGGGGAACTGATCCGTGTGGCATCAAAGTATCCCAACATTGCGAAAGATTATTTTTATAATAAAAAATACCAGACAGTGGAGATCATTAAATTAAACGGTTCCGTGGAACTGGCACCGATTGTAGGACTTTCTGAGGTGATTGTTGATATTGTGGAGACCGGATCCACATTAAAAGCAAATGGGCTGACTGTTCTTGAGGAAATCTGTGACCTTTCTGCCCGTATGGTGGTGAATCAGGTAAGCCTTAAGATGGAGCAGGACAGAATCCGGAAACTGATTTATGACCTGAGGCAGTTAAATCAGAAAAACAGTCAGAAAGCAGGAAATCTTGAGTAAAAATTGATGAGAGGGATGGAAAATGAAAGTATTAAAAGTAACAAAGGAAAATACAAAAAATATTCTAAATGATTTATTAAAAAGAAGTCCGAACCATTATGACGAATATGCCGGTGTGGTACAGGGAATTCTTGATGATGTAAGGGAAAAGGGGGATGAAGCTCTTTTTTTCTATACAGAAAAATTTGATCATTGTCAGTTAACAAAGGAGACCGTTCAGGTAACGCAGGAGGAAATCAAAGCCGCCTATGATAAAGTGGATGATTCCCTTCTTACTGTTATCCGTAAGGCACTTGTCAACATCCGGGCGTATCATGAAAAACAGAAGAAAAACAGCTGGTTTGATGCCAAACCGGACGGAACGATCCTCGGACAAAAGATGACTCCCCTTGCATCAGTCGGTGTTTATGTTCCGGGTGGAAAGGCCGCTTATCCATCTTCCGTATTAATGAATATCGTTCCGGCGAAAGTTGCAGGTGTGGAGAAGATTGTCATGGTAACTCCGCCGGATAAAAACGGAGAGGTAACACCGGCTACCCTTGTGGCCGCCTGCGAAGCGGGAGCAACTCATATTTATAAGGTAGGAGGAGCGCAGGCAATCGGTGCCCTTGCTTTTGGAACAGAATCCATTGAAAAAGTGGATAAAATCGTGGGACCCGGTAATATCTATGTTGCCCTGGCAAAAAAAGCCGTGTACGGTCATGTGAGCATTGACTCGATTGCCGGGCCGAGTGAAATTCTTGTTCTTGCCGATGAGACGGCCAATCCTCATTACGTGGCAGCGGATCTTCTGTCCCAGGCAGAACACGACGAGATGGCAAGTGCCATTCTTGTCACGACAAGTGAAAAACTTGGGGAGAAAGTGCAGGAAGAGATTGCAGGTTATTTAAAGACGCTGTCCCGTGCATCGATCATCAGAGAATCCCTGGATCATTTCGGTTATGTGCTTCTTGCCGATTCCATGGAGGATGCAGTGGAGGTGACGAATGCCATTGCTTCCGAACATCTTGAAATTGTGACCCAAAATCCTTTTGAGACGATGACAAAAATAAAGAATGCGGGGGCGATTTTCATTGGGGAATACAGCTCCGAACCTCTCGGAGATTATTTTGCCGGGCCAAACCATGTCCTTCCGACCAATGGAACCGCCAAATTCTTTTCTCCGCTGAATGTGGATGATTTTGTAAAAAAATCAAGCATTATATATTATTCGAAAGATGCCCTTCAGGCAATTCATGAGGATATCGAAACTTTTGCAAAGGCAGAAGGCCTGACTGCCCACGCCAATTCTATTGCCGTTCGTTTTGAGGAGGAGAAATCATGAGTTTACAGGAAAGAAAGGCGCACGTAGAGCGAGTGACCAGTGAGACAAAAATCGTCATGGACCTGAATCTTGACGGCAGCGGTAAATATGATGTGGATACGGGAATCGGTTTTTTTGACCACATGTTAAATAGTTTTACACGTCATGGCTTTTTTGATCTTTCCTGTAAAGTGGAGGGAGATCTTTATGTGGACTGCCATCATACCATTGAGGATACGGGAATTGTACTGGGACAGGCAATTTTACAGGCGGTCGGGGATAAAAAGGGAATCCGCCGTTTTGGAAACTTTCTTCTTCCCATGGATGAGACACTCGTCCTTGGCGCAGTAGACCTGTCAGGAAGGCCTTACTGTGTCTGTGAACTGCCCTTTACCACAGAAAAGGTAGGAGGTTTTGACACAGAAATGGTGCAGGAATTTTTTTATGCCGTTTCTTACAGCGGAGCAATGAATCTTCATTTAAAACTTCTCCATGGGCGGAATAATCATCATATCATGGAAGCAGCCTTTAAGGCATTTGCAAAAGCAATGGATGAGGCAACATCCTTTGATCCGAGAATTACGGATGTTTTATCAACGAAAGGGGCATTATAAAACAAATGGAATACAGAAAACTGATTCCGCAGATTTTTCCGGAATCTTTAGAAGAAACTGCCGCATATTATGATAACTGCGGTGCAGATGAATTATACTATTATGATGAAAATTCCTTCCGGGAAGGACAGGAAGAGGATGTGAAGGCAATCAGGGCAATCTGCCGGAATGCAGATATTCCGTTGAATGTCTGTGCAAAAGTAAACCGTTTTGAAGACATAAAAAAGATGATCTATGCCGGAGCAAAGAGAGTAATTGTAAAAACAGATGGCTTTGATAATCAGGATGCTGTGACTGAGGCGGTCGGCCGTTTCGGGACGGAACGTATTTATCTTATGATGGAATCCGGAGAGAAGGAAGAAACGCTTGCACGGGTGCAAAAGGCAGTAGAAGAAATGAAAATCGGCGGAATTGTTCTTGAAGGAGATTTATCTGATCTGTCTTTTCTTCAGACAGCAGATTATCTTTCGATAAAGGCAGAAATCCCAGTCTTTGTTTTCAGTGAATCTTCCGACGGGGAAGAACTTGCCCGGATGGCAAAGATGACTGTAGCCGGTGGTTTTATTCTGACCGGAAAAGATACGATGGACCTGATGGAAGTGAAGCAGAAGTTAAAAGAGGAAAAAATACCGGTCAATACTTTCGAAAGTGCCATTTCCTTTGATGAATTTAAGTTAAACAGTGACGGGATGATTCCTGTTGTCACCCAGGATTATAAGACCGGGGAAGTTTTGATGGTTGCCTATATGACGAAGGAGGCTTTTGAAAAAACCATTGCGACAGGAAAGATGACTTACTTTAGCCGGAGTCGTCAGGAACTGTGGACAAAGGGGGAGACATCCGGACATTTTCAGTATGTAAAATCTCTGGAAATCGACTGTGACAAAGATACGATCCTCGCAAAAGTTGCCCAGATCGGAGCGGCCTGTCATACAGGAAACCGAAGCTGCTTTTTCACAAATCTTGTAAAGAAAGAATACCAGGAACAAAATCCTTTAAAGGTTTTTGAAGAGGTAATGGAGACCATTGAGGACCGGAAGGCCCATCCGAAGGAAGGCTCCTATACCAATTATCTTTTTGATAAAGGAATTGATAAGATCCTAAAAAAAGTCGGTGAGGAAGCAACAGAAATTGTCATCGCGGCCAAAAATCCGGATTCCGATGAAATCAAGTATGAAATCTGTGATTTTCTCTATCATATGATGGTTCTTATGGTACAACGGGATGTTACCTGGAAAGAGATTACTGACGAGCTGGCAGAAAGACACTAAAATACGGATAAGAATCCGCAACATTCATGAAAAAGTCGTTTACATATTTTTATAGAATATGCTATACTATGTTTGATATTCTAATCAGTGAAGGAGGTTTTATCATGTCAGCTGTTTTACATGCTTTTCTCAAATATATCATCACATTTATATTTATGGTTGCAGCCGCGGGGGGCGGACTTTTCTGTGGAAAAAAATTAAGAGAAAAGAAAGACCTCGAAAACGGCGGAGCCGGTGCTGGAAATACATCAGACAAGTAAAAAATGACAGGATATATTTCAGGGTGCTGAGGGAAGGCAAGAGAGTTTTCCGGCAGCACCCTTTCAATGAATAAGTGAAACTACAGGAGGATAGAATTTTGAAAAAATATGGAGTAAACGAACTTCGAAAAATGTATCTGGAATTTTTCGAAAGTAAAGGACATTTAGCAATGAAGAGCTTTTCTCTGGTGCCGCATAATGACAACAGCCTGCTTTTGATTAATGCAGGTATGGCACCTTTGAAACCTTATTTTACCGGTCAGGAGATTCCACCGAGAAGAAGAGTGACAACATGTCAGAAGTGTATTCGTACCGGTGATATTGAAAACGTCGGAAAGACAGACCGTCATGGTACTTTCTTTGAAATGCTCGGTAACTTCTCTTTCGGTGATTATTTTAAACACGAAGCAATCGCCTGGTCCTGGGAGTTCCTTACAGAGGTGATTGGTCTTGATCCGGACAGACTGTATCCGTCTGTTTATATGGAAGATGATGAGGCATTTGCCATCTGGAGAGATGAGATTGGTATCCCACCGGAAAGAATTTTTAAGTTTGGAAAGGAAGACAACTTCTGGGAACACGGTGCTGGTCCATGTGGTCCATGTTCCGAAATTTATTATGACCGTGGAGAAAAATACGGTTGTGGAAAACCGGGCTGTACAGTAGGATGTGACTGTGACCGTTACATGGAAATCTGGAACAATGTATTTACCCAATTTGAAAATGACGGACATAATAACTATACTACATTAATGCAGAAAAATATTGATACCGGAATGGGACTGGAACGTCTGGCTGTTGTTGTTCAGGATGTGGATTCTATTTTTGACGTGGATACGATTCGTTCCCTCCGTGAAAAGGTATGCGAGATTGCGGGAAAAACTTATAAAGAGAAAGAAGAGGATG
>JALFIK010000054.1 GCA_022776205.1 Eubacterium sp. | reverse complement strand
AGCACATCTGTCTTCTTCCACAGATATGCCTACTTCAAAAATAGCGGGAACTGGATTCGAACCAGCGACACCACGGGTATGAACCGTGTGCTCTAGCCAACTGAGCTATCCCGCCATAAATCATAAAAAGAAGTGGGACCTACAGGGCTCGAACCTGTGACCCTCTGCTTGTAAGGCAGATGCTCTCCCAGCTGAGCTAAGATCCCACGTCATCAACAGAATTTATTATACTATGGAAAAATACATATGTCAACACTTTTTTGCATTTCTGTTAAATAATAAAATCGTTTTCACAAAATTCGTAACCTGTTGCATCACATTCTTATCCGTACTTTCTCATCGCAGAGAATACAGCACTTAGATGCAAAAATACAGTATCTGTCAGTGCCTCTTCATCAATCCGAAATTTCGGATGGTGATTCGGGTAACTGGCCTGTCCGGGTTTTCCACATCCGACAAAGGCAAAAACTCCGGGAATCTTCCTCTGATACCAGGAAAAATCTTCCCCCAGCATCAGTGGGGCAATGTGCCCAAAATCCCGTTCGGGAAGAAATATTTCTGCCTGCTCACGAATCCGCTCCGCCATCGGTACATCATTCACTACCGGAGGATGAGAACCCTGCTCGTACGCAATCTCTGCCATTCCTCCATAGGAATCCGCCATCCCCTGTGCTCTTCTTCGAAGTGCACTCTGAATGCGGGATGCAGTTCCTTCCGAATAACTCCGGCAGGTTCCTTCAAGAACCGCCCTGTCAGAAATCACATTATACTGGGTACCCGAATGCAGGGAACCAATCGTGACAACTGCTCCTTCCACCGGATCAATTTCCCTGGCTACAATCGTCTGTATGCTCATTACAAATTCTGCAGCCATCACTGTGGCATCCACGCATTGGTGCGGTTTTGCCGCATGACCACCTTTCCCCGAAAACCTGATACAAAAGCGGTCAGTCTGAGCCATTCTTGGTCCGGCTTCCACAGAAATATGTCCTGTCTCAATATCAGAAAACAAATGAAGGCCAAAAATCTCATCCACATCTTCGATAATTCCCCGGGAAATCAGATGCCGGGCTCCCTTTGTGTTTTCCTCAGAAGGCTGAAAAATCATCTTAACCCTTACGGTGAGTTCTTCCTCCATCTCTTTCAAAAGAACGGCGGCTCCAAGAAGGCCGGCAATATGACCATCATGACCACAGGCATGCATTTTCCCGGCATGGATGGAACAATAGGAAATTCCGGTCTCTTCTGTTACCGGAAGGCCATCGATATCCGCCCGAAGTCCAATCGTATATCCATCTTCCGGACCGATATAGGCTGCCACTCCGGTGGGATCAAGCCGGAGTGGTACAATTCCCATCTCCGAAAGGATCTTACAGATAAGATCTGTCGTTTTTTTCTCCTCAAATCCCAATTCCGGAATCTGATGAAATTCATGATATATTTTAATTAAATCTTCTTTTTTTTCAAAAACTCTGCTTCTAATATCTTCCTGTGTCATTTCACTCTTCCTTTTTACCTGCGAATCAGTTTAAGAATCAGAAGGATGGCCACAATCATCAGTGCAAGGGGAAGAAGCGCCCTCACCAGAGAAAAAATCAGGAAAAGGACCAGTATGGTTATGGCAACTTCCACAACTCTCTTACCTATTGACTGCAAAGTTCCAAAACCTTTCTCTTCCTGTGTACTGTCATCTGTCGTCTTTCCATAATTATCATACGCATTCTCTCCGTTTTCCCCCTTGTCCTCAATTCCCCTGGCATCAATAATGGATCGGGCAATCAGACGGGGACTTCCAAGGGAAGCAATAATCTCCTGCTCACTTTTCCCCTTTCCCATCTCCTCTTCAAAATACTGACGGTAATAGGACAGGGAGTCTGAAACTTCATATGCAGACACCTCGCCCTCTAAACTCTGTTTCAACTCCGAAAAAAATTGTTCTTTTGTCATTCTCTTCTATCCTTCCTGCAAATATAAAAATCATTCTGCATCATTGTAAATATTTATTATTCTGTAAAAATTCACATCTTATATCGCTTCATATGTAGAAAGAAGTTCATCTGCCTTCTTTACATCAGAAGGACGGATGATCATTTCATCTCCGCTTCCTGTAGCAAAGGCATACATATACTCCAGATTAATCTTCTCTGCCGCGATAGACACGAGCATATTCCCAAGAACTCCCGGCTGGGACGGAACTTTGATCCGCAGTACGTCCGTAAGATGTACTTCATATTTATGCCTTTTCAAAACATTCATCGTTTCTTCCGGATCGGCAACAATGAGACGCAATACGGTATCTGCCATACTCAGTGCCTCCACATTGATATTCTCTTTTCCCAGAATATCCATGACTTCTTTCAATCTTCCTTCTTTATTTTCCACAGTAACCGTAACCTGTTTGACGATCATATTCATCCCTCCCTGCTATCTTTTATGCCTATTCTACCAAATTTCTTCCAAAAACGCAACACACGGAAAAAAGCACAAAAACCCACAGCCAAAAGGTCTCTCTCTTGGCTGTGGGTTCCTAATGAATAAAATGTTCTAAATTTAGAAAGGCAACGAATTACATCATTCCCATTCCGCCCGGCTGTGCAGGAGCTGCCGGTGCTTCTTCTTTAATATCTGCAACAATGGATTCCGTTGTCAGTAAAGTGGAAGCAACGCTTGTTGCATTCTGTAATGCACTTCTTGTAACCTTGGCAGGATCGATAATTCCGGATTCAATCATATTTACATAACTTTCTGTAAGAACATCGAATCCAACACCAACTTCGCTTTCTGTTACTTTATTGATAATTACAGATCCTTCCAGGCCTGCATTTGCTGCAATATGGAACAGAGGAGCCTCTAATGCCTTAAGAACGATCTGGGCACCGGTTTTCTCATCTCCGGATAACTCAGCAGCAAGCTTCTTTACAGATTTTGCTGCATGGATATAAGCAGATCCACCACCGGAAATAATTCCTTCCTCAACAGCTGCCTTTGTTGCTGCAAGAGCATCTTCCAGACGAAGTTTTGCTTCTTTCATTTCTGTTTCTGTTGCTGCTCCAACACGGATTACTGCAACACCACCGGCTAACTTGGCAAGTCTTTCCTGTAATTTTTCTTTATCGAAATCAGATGTTGTCTCCTCGATCTGTGCCTTAATCTGTCCGATTCTTGCCTGAATGGACTCTTTGTCTCCGGCTCCGTCAACGATTACCGTGTTTTCCTTTTCGACCTTAACAGATTTTGCACGACCAAGCATATCCATGGTTGCATCTTTTAAATCAATGCCGACTTCTTCGGAAATTACGGTACCACCTGTCAGGATTGCAATATCCTCAAGCATTGCTTTTCTTCTGTCACCATAACCAGGTGCTTTTACTCCGACTACAGAGAAAGTACCTCTTAATTTATTAACGATTAATGTTGTTAATGCTTCTCCTTCAATGTCCTCAGCAATGATCAGTAATTTTGCTCCGCTTTGTACGATCTGCTCTAATAACGGAAGAATTTCCTGAATATTGGAGATTTTCTTATCTGTAATCAGAATGTACGGATCATCCAGCTCTGCAACCATTTTTTCCATATCTGTAGCCATGTATGCGGAAATGTATCCACGGTCAAACTGCATACCTTCTACCAGGTCAAGTTCGGTCTTCATTGTCTTGGATTCTTCAATGGTGATAACACCATCCTGAGAAACTTTTTCCATTGCATCGGCAACTAACTGTCCAACTTCCTCATCGGATGCAGAGATAGATGCAACTTTTGCAATCTGCTCTTTTCCGCCAACCTGCTGACTCATGCTGCTGATTGCCTCAACTGCAGCGTTTGTCGCTTTCTTCATACCCTTTCTTAAAATGATCGGGTTTGCTCCGGCAGCAAGGTTTTTCATTCCAGCATTGATCATTGCCTGGGCAAGTACCGTAGCTGTTGTTGTTCCGTCACCGGCAACATCGTTTGTCTTTGTGGCAACCTCTTTTACAATCTGAGCACCCATGTTCTCAAAAGAATCTTCCAACTCAATGTCTTTTGCGATTGTAACACCGTCATTTGTGATTAACGGAGCTCCAAAGCCTTTATCAAGAACAACATTACGTCCTTTCGGTCCAAGAGTTACTCTTACAGTATCTGCTAATTTATTTACACCTGCTTCTAATGCTTTTCTGGCGTCAACGCCATATTTAATCTCTTTTGCCATGATTCATTCCTCCTGTATTCCTTATAAGGTTTAAACTAATTACAAATAAATTATTCTACGATTGCCAGAACATCACTCTGTTTAACAATGATAAACTCTTCTTCATCCATCTTCACTTCTGTTCCGGCATATTTGGAATAAATAACTTTCTGTCCAACTTCAACTTCCATTTTCACATCTTCTGTTCCAGGGCCAACTGCGATTACTTCCGCTTCCTGTGGCTTTTCCTGTGCAGAACTTGTAAGAATAATACCTGCTTTTGTTTTTGTCTCTGCCTCAAGCTGTTTTAAAACGACTCTGTCTGCTAACGGTACTAACTTCATAATGTAAATGCCTCCTAATCTAAATCTCATTTTATTTCTATCTTTTTCTTTGTTAGCACTCGATTTATATGAGTGCTAATTGCTAATACCTATAATATGTGTTTTCCAAAATAAATGCAAGTTGAAAATGCCTGTATTTTATCTATATAACATCTTATATTATTAAGTATCTCTTTTTTTCTTTATTTTTCTTATTATTTCTCTATCTTTCTTTTTTCTTGCAATTTCCGAAATAATCCATATAATATATAAACGGTATAACATGATAAAAACAAAGACAGAATAAATGAGTAACTGTATTAGTAAAAAAAATAAAGGAATTTTGTTAATCATTACATCCGCTTTTTTCTTTGCCC
>JALFIK010000040.1 GCA_022776205.1 Eubacterium sp. | reverse complement strand
TCTTCCTTCGATTTCAGCTTGAGCTCCACAGGAGCAAGCATCACATTTTCTTTTACCGTATAATGAGGAAAAAGATTGAACTGCTGGAATACCATTCCAATGTGCTGCCGAATCTTATCAATGTTCGCAGATTTATCTGTGATACTCTCACCGTCTACAAGGATTTCTCCATCTGTCGCATCCTCGAGCCGGTTAAGACACCGAAGAAATGTGGATTTACCGGAACCGGAAGGGCCAATCACACAGATTACCTCACCGGCTTTTATCTCCGCATCAATTCCTTTCAGTACATGAAGATGTCCAAAACTCTTTTTTAATCCCTGTACTTTAATCTTAATCTCATCTTTATTCGCCATTATGCATTCATCCTCCTTTCAACCTGACTTGAGATAAATGACAAAACTGTCACTATCAGGAGGAAGAAAATTGCAACCCATGTATAGGTAGCGAATGATTCCATTGTTCTTCCAACATAAATCTTGGCATGGTACATAACCTCGGATAAACCGATGGCATAAAGAATCGTAGAATCCTTTAACGTAATGATGAACTGGTTAACAAGAGACGGAAGACAAATTCTTACAGCCTGTGGGAGAATAATCTTCTGCATGGATTTTGCATAGCTTAATCCCAGACTTCGTGCAGCTTCCATCTGCCCTTTATTTACCGACTCAATCGATCCACGGAATATCTCGGAGATGTAGGCTCCCGCATTCAGAGCAAGTGTTACCAGGCTGGCGGTAAATACCGTAATACGGAACTGGGAGCCTGTGATTGCCTGAATGAGTTGTGGCAGGGCAAAGTAGAAATAGAATGCCTGCACAAGCATCGGTGTACCACGAATCAGCCAGATGTAAAATTTTGCAATTCCGCGCAGCACTACGTTGTTGGAAATATTCATAAGACAAACGAAAATACCGATGACCAATGCAATGATCAATGATAAAACCGTAATCTTAACTGTCATGCCAAGTCCATCCAGTAAAGTTGGATAAACCTCACTTAATACTCCAAATAGATTCATAGGTAAAACCCCTTGATTATTTCGCTTCTGTGTATTTTGCAACGATTTCGTCGTAGGTGCCGTCTTCCTTGATGTTCTTAAGACCATCGTTAAACATCTTAAGAAGTTCGGCATTCTTTCCCTTTAATACAGCAAATCCATAAGGTGTGGAGAAATCATCTTTCTCTTCTTCGATAATCTTAAGGCCGTTACCCTGGGAGATACCGTAAGCCATTACCGGCTGATCTTCAAAACATGCAACCGTATTTCCGGTTAATACATCCTGATACATTGTTGCAGAATCATCAAAATATGTGATTTCAAATCCATATTTGTCTTTTAAAGATTCTGCACAGTCAGCACCCTGTGTACCTGTCTTTGCAGCAACTTTCTTACCATTTAAATCTGCATAACTATTCACATCACCACCATCTTTTGCAGCAACTGCTACATAAGAATCGTAATAAGCTTCCGAGAAATCATATTTCTCTTTTCTTTCATCTGTGATGGACATTCCGGCAATCGTACCGTCTGCCTGTCCGGACTCTAATGCTGCAACAGCGGCATCAAATCCAAGAGAGTTTAATTCATACTTAAATCCCTGGTCTTTCGCGATTGCCGCTAAAATGTCAACATCAATGCCGACAAATTCTCCGTTGTCATTTGTAAATTCAAACGGTGCAAAAGTAGTATCTGTAGCGATTACATACTTTTTGTCAGATGAACTTCCTTCTGTACTGGATTCTGCCTTGTTTGAACTGCTTCCGCATGCTGCTAATGAAAGCATCATAACAGCTGCTAAAGCGATAGATAAGAATTTTTTCATTGCGTATCCTTCCTTTCTTAATTCTTATTCTTTTATTACTCACTTTATTATTATAACTATTTTGCATAAAAAAAGCAAGCAGCTTTCATCTTATTTGTATCATATGTAATATTTATTTAATAATACGGAATAATACGGTGTTAGCATAAACAACCGGTTTGTTTCTTTCAAAGAATATTTTCCCACTTTCGGTAGCTATTACCTCTTTTTTCACTTCTCCCATATATGGATCAACAATCTCTGCAAGAAGTTCGCCTTTCTCAACCTGCTCTCCGACTTTCACACATGGCAGTAAAAAACCGGCACAGTCACTTTTAAGAATTTCCATATCTTTTTCCCATTTAATCGTCGTTTTCTGTGCTTTTTCGCTTTCATAATCAATGATCCCGACAGAATTCATAAAACGAAGGATTGCCTCGACTCCAATTCGTGCCGATTCTGGATTAATCTGCTCCGTATCACTGGTATACAGGGAAAAAGCTTCCGTCTCCCAGATCTGCCAGTTATAATTTAGTGTTGTCGTGTCATAAGGCTTAGGTTCTCTGACGATAGTATAAGGAAGACCAAAACCATCTGCCAGGGAAATATTTTCAAAACCGGTATACATCATACGGATGTGGGGCAGGAAAGCACCCGTCATATAAAAACTGCACAGATGAATTCCATAGGAATAATGCCGGATCGCATCAAATACTCCGTCCGCAATCCGCTGGGTTGTTTCTCCCAGATTGTATCCCGGAAACATCCGGTTAATATCTGTATTATCTGCCGGCCAGAATCGTTTCCCCACATTTATGGAATACGGATTTGCTGTCGGGACAACAAGAATCTCCTTCCCCGGACGGATTCTTCCTTCTCTTTCGAGTGTCTTTAACCGTTTATTTAGCTGGGAACAAATATATACCTGCTGAATCTCATTTCCACGAAGCGCCCCCATAATACAGATTGCCGGTTCGCCTTTTCCGTAAGTATAGCCAGTCACCCGCATCGGATCTCTGTACAGGGAATTCAGCTGATAAATCGTTTTCTTTTTCATGACTCTTCCGGCCTCCTTAAAATCCTGGCAATCAGAGATCCCTCATTTACCACAGGGTATTCCCGAATCGTAAACAAAATTCCATCGTCCTTTGATGGCAGTTCTGACAGAACTCTTCCGTCAAGAGGATGAACGATTTTTCCTATAATCTGTCCTTTCTTTACCCTTTTCCAGTGAGGAACTTCCTGTAAAAAAATCCCGGCTGCCGGTGCATTGATAAAAAGAATATCGTCAGGATCCGTGGAAATAATCGGTTCCCTTACCTCCTTAACCTCTCCTTTCCAGATTCCCAGGTGACTCATCAAATTAAAAATTCCGTCAATCAACTGTTCTCCGTATTTTTTTGTAATTCGCATGCCGACTCCCATCTCCACAACAAGTGTTGGAACTCCGATGCTGTTTAATGAATGTGCCAAAGTGGATTCTAAAACAGTTGCTGCACTATGTACCCAGATAAAATCCACATTCAGATGTTTGGCATAAGGTACGAGTACTTCTGCCGTATCTTCACTGATCCGGACCTGGGGGATTTCTGTCAGATAAATATTACTTGCATGAATATCCACACAGAAATCCGATTTTGAAAGATCCTCCACAATTCCTGCCGCAATATACTCTGCCATGGATCCGTTCACATCTCCGGGGAAGATCCGGTTCATGTCCAGATCAAACATAGGAATTCCCCTGGTAATCGTATCAACACCCAGGGGATTTAATGCCGGGTATATATCAACGATTCCGGCAAGCTTATCCCGGTTGGCATTTAAAATTTCGTTTAAGCGCCAGCACACATATTGTCCTTCCAGCTCATCGCCATGGGTGCCGGTCACAATACTGAAAATCTTTGGCTTTCCCTCTTTTTTCAGAGGGAGAATACGATTTTTCCGTATAACAAGATCCTCATCCACCGGCATATGGGACGAGACTACTTCTTTTATCATTTTTTCCTCCATCGCTGCAAAACAGCTTTCCATTTCCTCTGTTCTTTATCTTTCTTTCACAAGTACGGATATTTTCTGTTCTTCTGTACAAAAACCCCGGTAGAGACCCCGGTTCATTACGCAGTCGCTGCTGTCCGCACCGTAAGAAACAGAAAGATATCCATCATCAGCCCATTTATTATTCGTCGGATCAATCTCATACCAAAGACCGGTCTGCGGATCACAGACACTGACCCAGGCATGGGAAGCCCCCTCCCCTGACATGAAACCTGCCACATAGCAGGATGGATATCCCAGTTTTTTATATAGCCCACAAAGAATATGCGCATAGTCCTGACACACTCCTTTTTTCATGGAAAAAGCCTCTCGCGCTGTCGTTTTTACTGTCGTGACTCCTGGCACATATTCCATAAATCCGTAAACCTCCTGCATCAGGAAAAAAACAGTATCTTCAAAGTTCCTTTGTTTCTTTTTGATTTTTGATATACAATCCGATAAAAAAGCAATCATTTTATCATTACACAGGGTTAAATCTGTGGGATATATGCAATTGGGGAAAATTCTCCCGCACCACTCATACCCTCTTTTTCTCTCCACATCTGCCTCACCTTCAATGACCACTTCGAAATTTATGTGGGGCTTTTCTTCTTTACCGTAAAGGTAAAAATTTCCAAAAGAATCTCTGCCGGACGAAATCCAGTCCGGCATCTTTAGATCCTGCTTTTCCAGAATAATCTTCTGGCATGGATTCGTTTCCGGAATACATTTTAATGTAAAAGAGTGATCCGTAACCGGTGCAGAAAAATCAGAACACATTCTATATACAAAATGATTTCGTTTCATGATACCTCCAGCGGAATTTTTTTCCGTATTCATATAAAATTACTTTATACTCTTTTTAGTTTTAAAGGCTATCATAAAATAAACTAAGTTGCAACCGTTCCTTAATAATCAAGAATATTTTCAAGAACTTCAATCATCCGGCGTTTAAGGGTCTGGTCATCGGTTTCCGGATGATCTTCTTTCTCACATAACAGTAAATACGAAAAACGGGTAAGGGCGACATCATGATACTCAATCCCGCACCGCTTAATTCTGGCATCCAGTTTCTGATATTCTGAGAGAATGGCTTCTTTGCCGGAGCCAAGGCGCAGGTAAAGATCCAGACGTTCGATACATTTTCCCGTTTTAATAATGTTTCTTGTCTCTGTTTCCACAATATAGTCATCGGCACAGGCCCAGAAAGCAAGAAGCATATCCAGAACGTTTTGCAGTTCCAAAAGGGGAGCATCGGAATGTCTGCACTTTTCCATGGTATACACACAAAGCTGCAGATAACCCATCGTTTCGGTTCCAATCTCATCTCTTAATACGATGGCATTGTCATAAGCCCTCAGAAGATTGCTGAAAACAGAATCCGGATTTTCCTTATCGTATAAATAGCGTTCCACAAAATCTTCATTCGATGTATAGATGATCGGAATATTCAGCCTTTCACAAAAATCCGTATATTCATCTTCTGTATTTTCAATCATTTTATCAAACTGTACATAAAACATGCGAAGTGTGGTGTACACCCGCTCACTGTACCGGCCAAGCCATAATAAATTGTTTACTTTTTCTCGCGAGATAATACCCATGTGTCTTTAAATCCTCCTCCCTGCGATGAATTTACGATAAAGGAATCGGCCACTCTTGAAAAACGGGTAAGACCACTCGGCCACACTTTTGTCTGCTCACCGCTCAAGACAAAGGCACGAAGATCTGCCTTTCTTGGCACGATTTCTCCCTCATCACAGATATCAATATCCATAAAATCAATAACTTCCTGTGCGATAAAACGTCTTCTTTCTTTTGTGATCGTTTCCTTGAACTTGTCTGCCTCTTCTTTTGACAGGGAATTTCCAAATACGACACCATATCCACCGGCTTCTGCCACATCTTTAATAACCAGCTTATTAAAATTCTCCATCACATATTTGTAATCCTCTTCATAAAACGGAAGATAAGTCGGTGCATTTTTGAGGATTGGTTTCTCATGCAGATAATATTCAATCATCTTCGGAACAAAATAATAAATTCCCTTATCATCAGCAATTCCGTTACCCGGTGCGTTGATGATGGCTACGTTTCCTTTTCGGTAGACGTCCATAAGGTGTGGGATTCCGATTAATGACTCCTCATAAAATGTCATCGGATCTAGATATTCATCGGAAATCCGTCGGTAGACTGCCCCCACTTTCTGATTTTTTCCGTGAAAATCTTTATAATAGAGATAATCTCCTTTCACTTCGAGATCCGAATTTAATGCCAGGACAGCCCCGGATTTTTCTGCAAGGAAAGAATGCTCGAAGTAAGCTGCATTGTACCGTCCCGGTGTGAGAATGACATTGATACCGCCGGTATTGGAATAATCCATCATTTCCCGGAGCATATCGGCATAATTCCGATTATCAATGATTTTATGTCTTTTAAATATTTCCGGTGCTGCTCTCCGGCAAAGGTTTCTTGCAATCATTGGATAGGATGCACCGGAAGGAACTCTTAAATTATCCTCAAGAATATACCAGGTTTTATCTCTGGCCTGGACAAGGTCAATACCGGAAATATGACTGTATATTCCTTTTGGAGGCGCAATACCTTCACATTGTTTTAAATATCCCGGAGAAGAAAAAATAAAATCTTCCGGAATCACTCCATCCTTTAAAATATTCTTTTCCCCATAAATATCCCTCAGGAACGCATTGAGAGCATTCACCCTCTGGGTAAGGCCGGTCTCTAGCTCATCAAATTCTTCCGGTGTAATAATTCTTGGAATCGTATCAAAAGGAAAAAGCTGTTCTTTAAATTTTCCATT